>JBLHPX010000137.1:0-3006 GCA_047624545.1 Ulvibacter sp. | reverse complement strand
AGTTCTTTGATCTTCTTAGTAAGGTGAAAAAAGATTATTACTTTACTGGTGGGGGGCGGTATCCTGAAATATTAAAAAATTTAAAGTATATGATTTCTGGACAGCAGAGGGTCTCTTACTTAAATTCCATATCTGACTTGGGGCTAAATATATACAGCAATACTAATTGGAGAGAAGAGGTTTCATTAATTAATCTTGAAGTCGCAAATTGTTATCAAGAGGAGTTAATTTTAACTAAATCTGACAATGAGAACCTCTACAATAGATCAAAAATATCAATAAATTTGTCACACCCCCAGGCAACAAATTCTTTTTCTTGGAGGGTGCCTGATATTATGGCATCAAATTCTTGCTTACTTATGGAGCAAAAAACTGACTGGGAAAATATGTATGGAAAATACATTTCTAAAGAGGTAAAAAATTATATAATCTACAAAGATCAATATGACATGAGAGCAAAATGCATTACATTGTTAAGTAGTAATGATTTAAGACTTCGATGTGTATTGGAATGTCAAAATGCTGTAGAAAAAAATAGTCGCTGGAATCATCGAATTTCTGAAATACAAGAATTAATAGGCATTAAACTATTGGACAATATCTGTCTTCAAAATACTGTGGAATTAAATAGTGTTACTATTAGTTGCGCACAAAATAACAAGACCACAGAAAATAAGACCATAGAAAATAAGACCAGAATAGGTTATTCTAAAATATTATATTATTCATTTTATATATTTTTAACATCCCTCGCTTCATTCGCCGCCTCTTCAAATAAGAAGCGTATTAAATTTTTAAAAAAAATTTTAAATAAACTGCAAAATGATAAGTAACTCAATTCAGGGAAAAAACATTCACCTTAGGCTTGTAGAAATTTCTGATGCAGAATTTATAATTGAGTTAAGATTAAAAAAGGGTAAGTTCTTATCAGACACAGACGACAACATAGAAAAACAAAAAGAGTGGATAAGTCAATATAAAGAGCGAGAAAAAAACAAAAAAGAGTATTACTTCATTATAGGTGGTGAGGGCGGTAAAAGATTGGGAACGGTGCGAGTCTACGGCATTGTTGACAACTCTTTTTGTTGGGGCAGTTGGTTGGTAAGCAACGAAGCCCCAAAATCTTCCGCCATAGAGTCGGCTATGTTACTGTATAGCTTCACATTTAACAAATTAAAATTTAAGAAGTCATATTTTGATGTCAGAAAGGGTAACGTTAGTGTTGCAAGATTTCACAAAAGATTTGGTGCGACAGTTATTAAAGAAGACGAAGAAAATTATTTCTTCGTCTTAACGAGAGATAGTTACGTAATTTCCGCAAAGAAATATAATAAGTATCAAATATGATATCTTTCCTTAACTTAAAGTCTATCAATGGCAAATATTCAACTGAAATTAAACAAGAGATAGCAAAGGTTGTGGATTCTGGTTGGTATATCTTGGGTAAAAATGTAGAAAAATTTGAGAAAGAGTTTGCTGATTATTGCGGCACAAAATATTCATCAGGCGTTGCTAATGGCTTAGATGCTTTGATATTAATTTTTGAAGGCTATAAGGAGCTTGGATTTTTAAAAGAAGGTGACGAAGTAATTGTGCCGGCAAATACTTATATTGCATCAATCTTAGCAATAAGTAGGTCGGGATTGAAGCCAATATTGGTTGAGCCAGATATTGAAACTTACAATATAAATGCCGATCTAATTGAGCAAAAGATAACTAACAAAACTAAAGCGATCTTAGCTGTTCATCTTTATGGTAGGTTATGCGAGATGGATAAAATTAAAAAAATTGCCACAAAATATAATTTAAAAATTATTGAAGATTCTGCACAATCTCACGGCGCAATTAACGATAACAACAAAAGATCAGGCAACCTTGGTGATGCTAGCGCTTTTAGCTTTTATCCTGGAAAAAATCTTGGAGCTTTGGGTGACGGAGGCGCGATAACAACTAATGACCAAGAACTAAGCGAGGCAATCAGAATCTTAAGAAATTATGGTTCTAGAAAAAAATACAATAATCTGTATAAGGGCTTTAATTCAAGATTGGACGAGATTCAAGCAGCGATTTTATTGGTAAAATTAAAACACTTAGATCAGGATAATCAAAAAAGAAGGGAGGTTGCTAAATTTTATTGCAGCGATATAAAGAATAATAAAATTATTTTACCGAATTTTCCTGAAGAGAGTCCAAATAGATGCGTCTGGCACTTATTTACCGTCAGAACAAGTGAAAGAGATAAATTACAAGGCTACCTAGATGCAAATGGAGTTCAAACCATGATTCACTATCCAATTCCACCTCATAAACAAGAGGCCTATAAAGAGCTAAATAATTTAAATTTTTTAATTACAGAGAAAATTCATAATGAAATTTTAAGTATCCCAATCTCGCCAATTTTAAAAATAGAAGAGGTGGAATGTATTGTAAATTTAATTAATAAATTCTAATTAGGTGCAGAAAATTAAAATAATCTCCGACATCCATAACCGACCTTTTCGTTTAGATAAATTTCTGACAGAAGAGATTCAAAAATCCTGTCCAGATCTAACTAGATCAAAGATACAAAACCTTATTAAAAATGGCAATGTTTTGGATAAAAATAGCGATCCTATTGTTCAGATTAATAAGAAGGTCTTAGGGGGTGATGAATTCTACATTACTATTCCAGAGCCAGAGCCAAGTCATTTAGAGCCAAAAAATATTCCCTTTGGAATTGTTTTTGAAGATGCTGATTTAGTTTTAGTAAATAAGCCTTCTGGCCTTACCACTCATCCCGGTGCCGGAAATAAGGATCATACTTTAGTTAATGCCCTGCTTTATTTTTATCAAAATAACCTTTCTCAGATAGGTGGAGAATTTCGACCAGGAATTGTGCACCGTCTTGATAAAAATACTTCTGGCTTAATGTTGGTTGCTAAAAATGATTTTGCCCACCAAAAATTATCAACAGCAATTGCTAATCGAGAAATTGAAAGAAAATATTTGGCTTTTTGTTTTGGCGTG
>JBLHPX010000136.1:0-3021 GCA_047624545.1 Ulvibacter sp. | reverse complement strand
ATCTACAAAGATCATTGATAATTCTGGTGGAAATTTTCAGATGGAGGGTAACCTAATAATAAAAAATATTACTAAAAAAATTAATCTTATCTTTATTATAAGAGATCTTGGTAAGAATTTACTTAATGTAAAGTCAGATTTTAAAATTAATCGTCTAGATTTTGATATTGGACGTGAATCTGACGATTCTGGTGAGTGGGTCGATTTTGAGATTGACGTCTCATTAGATTTAATTGTTAAAACTTCCTATGAGTAAAAAAAGATCTCTATATGTTTACGGCTCAACGGGCTCGATTGGCAAAAATGTTTTAGAAGTTATTCGTCAAAATTTAGATTTATATTCGGTAGATGCTTTAATTGCTGGTAGTGACCATAAGACATTAATTATTCAGGCTAAGGAATTTTGTCCAAAATATGTCGGTCTTGCTAATGAAAAATTTTATGAAGAGTTAAAATCAGAACTTCCTAATTGTCAAATTATTGTAGGAGAGGGTGCAATTAATGATTTAGCAAAAAATAAGTGCGATCTTTTTCTGTCAGCCATTATTGGTATCAAGGCTTTAATTCCAACAATTAATGCTATTCAATCTGGATCAAACATTGCCATTGCCAATAAGGAGTGCTTAGTTTCTGCTGGAGAGATTATCATGCAAGAAATTAAGAGAAATAAAGTTGAGCTTATTCCTATAGATTCCGAACATAATGCTATTCATCAAATTTTTGAATATCAAAATCTAAATTTAATTGACAAGATTACTTTAACTGCTTCTGGCGGACCTTTTTTAAATAAGTCTTTAAAAGAATTAAAGAATGTTACTATTGAGGAGGCTGTAAATCATCCAAATTGGAAAATGGGGCAAAAAATATCTATTGATTCGGCAACAATGATGAACAAGGGTCTAGAAGTAATTGAGGCTGCTATGATCTTTCCTATTAGAAAGGATCAAGTAGATGTTATTATCCATCCAGAATCCATTATTCATGGCTTAGTTTCCTACCAAGATGGCGCAACTTTGGCTATGATGAATCCTCCAGATATGAAGATTCCAATTTCCTACGCTTTAAAAATTAATCAAAGATTAAAAATTAATCATAAGAAATTGGATTTAACAGAGATTTCAAAATTAAACTTTATTAAGCCAGATTTTAATCGTTTTAGGGCGTTAAAATTAGCCTTTGATGCGTTGGAAGAGGGTGGTAATAAATTGCCAATTTTAAATGCGGCGAATGAGATTGCTGTTGAAAAATTTTTAAAAGGAGAGGTTAAATTTGTTAATATAATTGACTTAGTAGAAGAGGTTTTAAATAAAATTTCTTATCAGAAAATTAACTCTCTGGATGATGTTCTATATTTTGATAAAAAGGCTAGGGAGCTGCTATACTAACTCCTCTGTCCTTAAAATGTTACCAGTTTAGAGTGTGCAAGTTAAAAAATATAACAATATCAAGGGAAATTTGAAGTTTCTGACGCTAATTTCAAGGTCTAAATAGAACAGATCATATATTTTTTTTCCATACCTAATTTGGAGTTTTATAGCCTAAAATCTTTCTTGGCATATTGTTTAAAATATTTTCTATTTTTTTTATAATAATTTTTATTTATAGTTAATGAAAAATTATATATGATTTGCTCTATTAGATATTAGAATTTAGCAATTACTCTGGATACTAAAATTTATAAATTGCCTTAAGTACAATACTGTACTCAGAGTTCCAATCATCTTCATCTAAATCTGTAACATGTTTGTAATAAACGCTATAATTTCCGAAATTGCTTTTTGGAAATGAAACTCCGCCAACTAACCAATTCTTATTATATTTTTCTTTATCCATGTTATAAAAAACTTCATTACCGATAAATGGCTTTAGTTTAAATATTTCCTTATTTGATTTAAGCATAATTCTAGTTCTATTTCTGGTGGATTCGGTTTTATCAGCCCTATATCGATATTCTTGACGAGTTCTAAATTCAACTTTTACCAACTTAGTATTAAAAACTTTTTGTAAACTGATATGAGGTCTTTTTTCTAACTCCCACTTGTTGTTGTTATCTTTGAATTTATAAACCAAGCGATAATTTATGGATGCTGACCAGCCATCTGTAAATGGAATTTGAATACCAATATCATAATGTCGGTGATTTAATTCATCCTCATTATATCTATAATCAGATTCAATAGAGGTGGTAAATTTATTAAACTTCTTTCTGAATATCAATTTACCTGAATTTTCTCTAGCATAAGAATGAATTGGAAACAAAGTAATTGTTAATATGACAAGAAATATGATTCTTGTCATCTTTTGCTAAATTGAAGTTTTAGTTTTTTATTCTTACTTTTGCTGTTATAGTAATGAATAAATAAAGACCGGCAATCCAAAGAATCAGCAATATTACGGAGGCTGAAAAGAATAAAACAAAAGCAATATAGTCGTAAAAGATTTATCAAAAGAAAATTAATCAATTCTAGGTGTGTAAAAATTGAAATTAACTTTATAATACTCAAAAGTTGCGTTTCTCAACATATCCTAAATAGATCGCAACAGACTGTCTGCTGAGCAGACTTTGGCCCATCGATTTTTATTGTAGCATTTGGAGATTCTGATTTGCCAGATGGGGACATATTTTTTGATTTTGATATTTCTATATCGCAGGATCTTTCATTAGGAATTTCAATAGATTTTATTTCAATAGATTTCATAAAATTTATAATATCATCTTCCGGTGTCTTTTCTATTTGTTCATCACCATGTTTAGCAAAAATTTTATCACCTTTTTTATAGAGCAAATATTCTTCTTGAATATCACTCTTGTATATGATGACTTTTCCGTCTAATTCTGATGGTGTTAGTTTATTAGTAGCTTTGCTATTAATAAATTCTATTTCTGTTATAGCGTTCAAATCTATAGGTATTTGATTGATGTTGTTAAAAATATCAATCAATCCTTGCTGTTCGTAATTTTTTAATATTATTTTTGTCCTTCCAATTTTAAGATCTTTATCATCTAATTCTAATTTAATT
>JBLHPX010000135.1:0-3057 GCA_047624545.1 Ulvibacter sp. | reverse complement strand
AAAATTCTTCCGACTGAGGATATTTTGAAAATCAATAATGATAATTTTAATCATACTCAGTATCAAAAAATAGAAGGAACCTCAATTAAGGAAGCTAGAAAAATCATAATTGAAATTTTAAAAGAAGAAGATCTATTAATAAAATCAGATCCAATTAAACATTCCGTAAAAATTGCAGAAAGGTCTGGAGTTGCAATTGAAATACTGGTTCAAGATCAGTGGTTTATTAAAATCCTCGATAAAAAGCAGGAATTAATCGACAAAATCAATCAATGCGAATGGCATCCAAAATTCATGAAAATTCGAGCCTTACAATGGGCAGAGAATCTTTCTTGGGATTGGTGCATTTCTCGTCAAAGATTTTTTGGTGTTAATTTTCCGGTTTGGTATTCAAAAAGATCTGGTGAAGAGGGCAAAATTCTCTTACCAAAGATAGGTCAATTACCAATTGACCCAGAAAAAGATTTGCCAGAAGGGTATGATAGAAATGAAGTTGAGGCGGAAACTGATATTATGGATACTTGGATGACCTCTTCAATTTCTCCACAATTATCATCTGGAGGAATTAATCAAGATTTATGCGACGATTCTGAGCGGCATAATAAATTATTTCCAGCTGATCTTCGTCCACAAGCTCATGAAATTATTAGAAGTTGGGCATTTTACACAATTGTAAAAGCCTATTTACATCAAAACGAAATTCCTTGGAAAAATCTTATGATTTCTGGTTGGTGTCTTGCGTCTGACAAGACAAAAATGAGTAAGTCTAAGGGGAATGTTGTAACTCCAATTAATCTTATTAAGGAAAAAGGTTCAGATATTGTGAGATACTGGGCTTCAACTTCACATTTGGGTGCGGATACCGCCTATAGCGAAGATGTTTTTAAAGTTGGGCAAAAATTAACTACAAAATTATTCAATGCAGCAAAATTTGCTTCAATGAATTTTGATATTTTTGAAGAGGGCGAAAAGCCAAAAACAATTTTAAAAGATGTTGATTCTAAAAATATTAACCAAATAGCTGATTTTTGGATATTATCACGCCTTAAAGAGGTTGTTAAATCTTCCGAAGAGCAATTTGATAAATTTGAATATGCTAAGGCTCGTGAAATTATTGAAGATTTTTTCTGGAATGAATTTTGTGATAATTATCTAGAAATTGTTAAGGTTAGAGCTTATGGCCTGAACGCCACCAAATATCAGGATCAAGATTTAACCGAAGATCAAAAAAATAAAATAATTTTAGAGCAAAAAAGTGCAATTTTTACACTTTATCATGTTTTGGAGAGTATTTTAAAATTATTTGCACCCTTTATTCCTCATATTTCTGAAGAAATCTATCAAGTAATCTTTGAAAATAAAATAAACTCAATTCACCAAAGAGGCTCTTGGCCAAAATTAGAAGAACAATTTTTTGATGAAAATTCTTTAAAAATTGGCAAGGAAATGTTACTAATTATTTTTGAAATTAGAAAATATAAATCTGAGCAAAATATTTCTATGAAAACTACTATTGAAAAATTTACAATTAATGTAAAAGAAGATTTTAGCAATATTTTGGAAGATTTAAAAAACGTCACCAATAGTAATGAAATAACCATTAGCAACAACTTAAATAATGATTTGGTAGAGATATAATTGACGGGCACTGATATCAATATAAAAGAACAACTAAAAAGATTGATGCTTCAATTACTGATATTATGATAACAATAAATGGCGATTACCAAAACTTTAAAAACTTAGTCTAATGATTTTTATAACAAATGTAAGATACACTTTTATAATAATTTTATTATTTTTTGCAAAAAATATATTTGCAAATACTCATAATTTTTCTAGCGATACCACGCTTACAATTAGCTCAGATCAAAATTATACCTCAATCACAACCAATACTAACGACACAGGAGTAGTAGATTTTACTGCTAATAGCAACATTCTAACGATGGAGAATGGACTTGCTACGGATGCTCTGAGACTCAAAGAATTATCACTTTCTTTAGATAATAATCAGTCAATTACCATTAATTCTAACAATGAGGGAATAGCATTTTTTAATAATATTAACATAAGCCAATCCCCCTCATCAGCAAATAATAAAAAACAGATATCAGGTTCTATAATACTAAATTCTAACAATCTTAATATTTTTCAAAAATCAGAAATTTTAAATCAGGCAATAATCGGAAATGTAATTTTTAATCAAGATGTCGAATCAATATTTGACAATCTTTTAATTTCTGGAAATGTATCTGGGGCTGGAAAATTACTGTCAACCAATACTGGAATCATTACTTTTAATGGACAAAATTTACAAACAATCAATACTACTCAATTAGGAGATCAAAAAAATCCTTCTGCAACGCTTGGTGACGATGATTATGAGGATAGGTATATTAATAAGTTAATTATTAATAATAGTGCAGATACTACCGTAGCAGCAAATGGCGTTTATTTTAATCAAAATGTTTTTGTTAAAGATTTAGAATTTAATAATGATCAAGAAAATACAAAAATATTTATTGGTAATTCAGGAGTTTTTGAAATATCGGGAAATGTTACTCACTCAAATCAAAACATAGAAAACTTCTATATTTTAGACACTTTTCCAAGTGCAGAAATTAAATTTACTGGCATAAGTGCGACAGAGGAAGACTTTCAAACTGTTAATGCTCATATTGGCCAATCTACGAATAGATTTGAGAAAGTTACAATCACAAATTCAAATATATTTTTTTCAAAAAATTTGTATTTAGATAATTTGCAAATCAATCAAGATCCTGATATATTAAATTCCATAGTAAATATGACGGTAAATTCCGTTCTGGATGTGACAAATTTATCAATAAATAACAACTTAACCCTAGCAGGTTCTGGAACTACAAATATAGAAAATATTGATATAGCGAATAATCAAACATTAACATTAAGTAAAGATGTTAATATTTCTGGTAATATTGATAATTTATCATCCGCAAATACAGATAAAATCCTATCTTCTAATAATAAAATTACTTTTAATGGAGCTACAACTCAAGCAATTAACACTCAACT
>JBLHPX010000134.1:0-3086 GCA_047624545.1 Ulvibacter sp. | reverse complement strand
ATCAGGTATTGACACCAAAAGTGGCAACACTTCTTATCGTCGTAAATATGACACTAATAGGCCGGAGACTAGAAATGCTCTATTCTTCAAAACCTCGATTGATCTTTATAAGAATTTTTTTGGTAAAACTTCCAAAGCAGAAGTAAAAAATGCAGCTTTTCAAGTAGAAATTTCAGATCTACAAAGGCAAATTGATAGTAAAATTTTCCAATTTTCAGTTCTAAAAACTTATTACGACTTAATTCTTAATCAAGAGTCCATCAATATCTCAGAAAGATTGTTAAAATTATCAAAAAAACAATTTAAAGATTTACAAAAAAAATTTAAAAGTAAAATTGCCAATATTGACGATGTCGAAAGACAGAGAATTGAAGTCACCACTCGTCATAGTAAAATTTTATCACTAAAAAAAGAAAGAGAGTTTTATTTAAAGCAACTAAGGCAACTACTACCCAACCTATCTCAAAAGAAAATTAAATTATCAAAATATAATTATGACCAGATTGAGCGCAAATTCCTAGACCTAACTTTTTCCATCACTTCTAAAATCTCAGCTCCAAAGGAATACACCCTATATGATGAAATTTTAGTCAAAGAGAAGCAGTCATATCAAATGCAAAAAAAAATTAATTCTACCTATAACGACATTGACGTTAAGCTAAATGCCGAAATTCAAAAATTTGATGGCAATAATAGTCTTTCTAATTCTTACGACAAGATCTCTTCCAATAAGGATAGTGAATATTACTCTGTTGGAGCCGAAATTGTGATACCTCTTGGTAGAGTGAAAGAAAATAATGAAAGATTAAAAATTAAATCTAGCCACTTATCTTACTTAACAAAGAAAGAGAAGTTATTATCAGAACTTGATTCTTATCATTTAGAGTTTGTTAAAAACTCTAACTTACTTCGGGAATCTTTAAAAAATCAAACTATTAATGCCAAAAGTTCAGAAATTATCATGAATGAATCTCGCAAGAAATACAAACAAGCCAGAATTTCACTTCAAAGATTAATTGATGATCAAAATATGCTCTTAGAAACATCTCTTACTAGAATAGCGATCTCTCGACAATTTTTAGATTTAATTTTTAATTATTTAACGATCTTTACTCTTCTGGATGCATAAAATTACTGAATTCTTTATTAATAATAGCAAATTTACCGCCGTAATTACGGTTACAATTATATTAATTGGCGTCTACTCAATGCTAAATATAAGATCCGAGACTCGTCCACCAGTTGATTTTGCAACAGCGGTTATTTTAACCAACTATCCTGGTGCCTCAGCCGCCGACATTGAGGTAAAAATTACCAAACCAATTGAGGATGAAATTTTAACGGTAAGTGATATAAAAGATATTAAATCCGTGAGCCAACCGGGGAAAAGCACTATTACAATTCGCCTTGATATTGACAAAAGAGGCTTGGATGTTGACAAAACTATGTCAGATTTACAAAAAGCAATAGATCGTACCCCAAATTTACCCATAGATTTAGAAGAAAATCCAATTTTTACCGAGATTAAGTCTGAAGAAATTCTAGTTCTTCAACTCGCAATTACTGGGTCAAACGAAGACAGGAAGAGGGATATTGTTGCTAAAATCATCAAAGACAATTTAGAAAAAGATAAAGATATTAAAAAGGTTTTACTTCGTGGCTATAAGAAAAGGAGGTTTAATATTGATTTAGACCCCGCAAAAATGTCACAAAATAATATTAGTATTTCAGAGGTGGTCAGTAAAATTAAATCTCGCAATATATCAATTCCAAGTGGCAATATTGAATCCAATTCAATTCAAGCCTTAACTCGAATTGAGGCTAAGATCCAAAATGTTACTGATTTAGAAAATATCATCATTCGATCTAATTTTAATGGACAAACTATCAAATTAAAAGATTTAGCTCAGATTTTAGATAATGCCGAGGAAATTGATGTTATCACTAGTTTTAATGGTGAAGATGCCACGCTTCTTGATGTCTATAAAAAATCTGGCTCCGATATTCTTAAGCTAATAGAAAAAATTCAGGAAAAAATTATTACTTACAAAAATCAGTACCCAGACATTAATTTAGAAACTGCCTATAATGAATCGATCGAAGTTAAGGGCCGATTAAAAATCCTAACTTCTAATGCTCTTATTGGCTTAATCATTGTTCTTTGCTCTCTTTTTGTATTTTTGCCTTTTAGGGTTGCGATCTACTCCTCAATCTCTTTGCCAATCGTTATTTCGGCGATAATTGGTTTTATGGTATTTTTTAACCTCACCCTAAATACCATTACAATATTATCTCTGGTTATTGTCCTTGGCATGCTTGTTGATGATAGTGTTATTATTAGTGAAAATTTTTCTAAATATTACCGTCGCGGCTATAATTCTCGTAAAGCTGCAATTTTACCTATTAAAAACCTTGCCTTTCCAATTTCAATAACAATTTTTACTACGATTGCTGCCTTCCTACCAATGCTGATTACTAAAGGCATCATGGGTCAATTTATCAAATGGATTCCAATTATCGTATCTTTAGCTTTATTCCTATCTTTAATTGAATCTTTTTGGTTGTTACCGGCGCGCCTTGCTTCAATTAAAAATAAATTAAACCACAAAATTAAAGAAATAGACTGGTTTACAAAGTTTGAGATTCTCTTTGAAAAGATGATTTTTATTTTAGTTAAAAAAAGATATTTAATGTTACTTTCTTTCCTTGGTATCCTCTTTGTTTCTTTCTTTTTCCTTGGTAAAAATAAATTTATCCTCTTTCCAAATGAGCAAGTTAAAAATTATATTGTTCGCGTTAAATTAGATAAAAATATCAAGATTGAAACCACTAATGAATTATTGAAAAATGCAGCCAATAAAATTTTTAAAAAATTAGAAGATAATGTCGATATAATTACGGGCTTTTCTGGAATTTCCGATTTCAAGGAGCATTTACCAAAATATTCTCGCGGTGAAAATGTGGCCTATATGTCAATTAATGTTAATGATTATACTGAATATAATATTTCTGCATCAAAAATTATCTCTAAATTAAAAGAAATTGATTTTACCGAATTTAAAGAAGTTTCTTTTGAAGGAGCGGTT
>JBLHPX010000133.1:0-3095 GCA_047624545.1 Ulvibacter sp. | reverse complement strand
AATCCAAGGTTTGAAGATGGAGGAGTCATCAGGGGTGAAATTCTTGCCGCTTGCGACATTTCTAAAGTCACGGAAATTGCAGATAGAAGGGAGGCAATAAAATATGCGGTAGAAAATTTAAGCGATAATGATATTTTGTTAATTGCTGGTAAGGGTCATGAAAAATATCAAATAATTGGCGATAAGAAAATTGAAATGGATGAGAAAAAAATTATAATGGACGCTATCCATTTCACCTAAAAATGGTTTCATAAAGTTGGTTGGCATGAAGTTAAGATTCAAGAGAATAAAATGTTAATGATAAAAAAAATACTAATAATTACATTCTTTGTAATTTCACTAACTGGTAAATCACACTCCTTTTCTGTTATTCGCGATGGTGAAGTTGAAGAATTTTTACAGGAATTAACCTTGCCAATTATTCAAAAATCTGGTTTAGAGTCAAAAAATATTAAAATTTACATAGTTAATGATCCCGCAGTAAATGCGTTTGTGTCTAGTGGACAAAATATTTTTATTAACACAGGCCTTATTACTAAATACACTGATCCAAATGTTTTGCGAGGAGTTTTGGCTCATGAAATTGGTCATATTGCGTCTGGTCATTTAGCGCGAGGATCGGAAGAAATTAAAAAAGCTCAGAATATCATGATGTTGACTTATTTAGCTGGCATTATTTCTGCTGCCGCATCCAGTTCTGATGCTGGCTACGCTATGCTAATGGGCGGTAATCAGGTGGCAGAAAGATTATTTTTAAAATACAATAGGTCGCAGGAGGAGGCGGCTGATATTTTAGCTTTAGAATATTTAAGAAAAACTAATAACAACCCCCTTGGTTTGTTAAAAATTTTAGAATTCTTTAAGTCTCAAGCTGTTGGGCAGGAAATTTTTGATGAATATGCACTTACTCATCCAATTAGTCAGCAAAGAATTAATTTTATTAAGGCAAATTTAGATCACTTTCCAGCTAGTAATCATGACAGCATTTCAATTGAACAAAATTTTAAAACACAAAGAATTGTAGCAAAATTAAGGGGTTTTTTAGATGATGTAGATACTACAATCAATGAAACTGAGGGTAAAAATAATTTTCTAAATCTTTATCGAAGGTCTATTGCTCTTTTTAAGTCTGGACAAACAAAGAGTTCTCTTCAGGTTCTTGATGAATTATTGGTTAAAAATCCAAAAGATGCTTACTTATTGGAATTGAAGGGGCAGTTTTTATATGAATCTGGCGACATAAAGAATTCCATTATTTTTTACAAAAAATCTTTAGATGTTAATGGTAATAATTTTCTTGCTAGAATTATTTTTGCTAAATCCATTTTAGATTTAGATTCTAACAATTCGGATTTAATACAAATTGCTATTGATAATCTTAAGATGGTGCTTTTGAAAGAGAAGGATAATTTGCAAATATATCAGATTCTATCCGAATCTTACAAAAAAATAAATGACGAGGCTATGGCGAATTTATCATTGGCAGAATATTATTTATTAAAAAACGACTCTAAAAATGCCACAGAATATGCAAAAAAAGCCAAAAAACTTTTTAATAAAAATAATAAAAGAGGGTTACTAAGGGTAAATGATATTATTGAGATCTCTAAAAATATAGACACCCAACCTTAGCACCCCCACCAAGGCGTAGTCAAGATTTGTTCATAAATCTTGGTGTAGTTTTTGAAACATTTAACTTCCTTGTCTTTTAGTCATTTTATAAAACTATTAACGTAGGATGGTCATTTTTTATCTATTTTTCTCAAAAAATATCTTGTTAAATTGTCTATTTTTAAATGGCAATTGATACAATCCAAAATATAAAATTACTGAAGAAGCGATGGTAATCGCTAATTTTAACTCATCTAAAAGATCAAAATTTTGCCAAAATTTCTTTAAAAATATTAAAAATATTAACATAATTACTGATATTATTAGCGTAATTAGAAAGTTTTTGTAAAAATACTTTTCAAAGGAAAAATAACTCTTCTTAAGAAGTTGTCTAATTAATAGAGTTAAATTTAGATAGGAGGAGATTACCGACGCCATAATTATACCTAAATATCCAAAATATTGAATAAAAACTAGATTTAAAGATAGGTTTGTAAGTAGGCAAATTATGGCAATTTTCATTACTGTTTTAGTGTCCCCCCTGGCAAAAAAACCGGGTTCTAAAATTTTAACTGTAATAAAAGCTGGTAATGCTGCTGCGTAAATCATCAAGGCGTTTGCTACTTGGAGCGTTTCATTAACGGTAAAACTACCCCTTTCAAACAAAACTCTAACTATTTCTTCTGATAAAAAGCAAAGACCAATTGCTGCTGGCATAGCTATCATTAAGGCAATTACTAGTATTTTATTGTGCAGATTATTTGCTTCAGTAAGTTTTTTTTTATGTATTTTTTGTGATAATGTTGGAAGAAGCGTTACCGAAAGTGCAATTCCAATCATTGCCAAAGGTAGTTGGTTTATTCTGTCTGCATAGTAAATGTAAGAAATTCCTCCAGCAAATAAACTGGCGATCGCTGTATCAACGAGCAGATTCATCTGCATAACATTTGCCCCAACAATTCCTGGTATAATTTTTTTAAAGAATATTTTTGTATCTTGATTGATTCTGGGAATCGTTGGATAAATTAATATTTTTTGACGAATAGAGAATGTTACAATCCAAATTAATTGAAAAATTCCAGAGAAGAATACGGCGTATGATAAATTATAGGCCAAATTTGGAAAAACTTCTCTTAAAAATAATAAAAAAACAATAAGAGTTAAATTTAAAATAATTGGAGTTGCCGAAGCTGCTGCAAATTTTCCAAAAGAGTTTAAAATTGCCGAAAATAAAGAGGTAACACAAATGAATAAAAGGTAAAAGATTGTAATTCTTGACAAATCTATCGCCAAATTTAACTGATACATATCATCTTTAAATCCTGGAAAGATTGTTGATATGAAGATTGGCATAAAAATTTGTATTAAAATTAATAAAATTAATAATACAAAAAACAGGCATGACAGTATGTTCTGAGCAAATCGAATTGCCTCCTTTTGATCAGATTGTAATTTACTAGAAAAAATTGGTACAAAAGCATTGT
>JBLHPX010000132.1:0-3108 GCA_047624545.1 Ulvibacter sp. | reverse complement strand
GATGTCTTGGTGGGGCTATACTTGGTAAGGAGGAGTTTATTACAGAAACTTTATTACCATTCCATCGCCATACTGGACCAGCATTAAGTCCATTTAATGCTTGGATTGTGCTTAAAAGCCTTGAAACATTTACTCTAAGAGTCGAAAAGCAATGTCAAAATGCTTTAAAAATTGCTAAATTTCTTGATTCTCACCCAAAAATCAACAAAACCCTGTATCCAGAGCTAGAATCTCATCCGCAGCATGACATCTTTAAAAAACAAATGACAAAAGGTGGTAGCTTAATTGCTTTCGAAACTAAGGGTGGTAAAAAAGATGCTTTTAAATTTATGAATAATCTGCAATTAGTCGATATTTCCAATAATTTAGGTGATTCTAAATCTCTAATTACTCACCCCGCAACTACTACTCATTACAATATGGGAGAGGAGGGTAGAGCCGAAATTAATATCACCGATGATCTTTGTAGATTATCAGTTGGTCTGGAAAATATTGACGACCTAATTGAGGATATAAAAAAAGCTCTTGCAACAATCTAAAAAATACTGTATCATTTCTATTAACTTAAATATTTAATATAAACCTATTTAACATGATGGCAGATACGAATGGTACTCAAGAAGTAAAAACGACAGAAGGGGGAAGAAATACTGAGGAATTGCAATCGAACGCCAGAAGCCAACTAGAACAATTATTAACTTTGGTTCGGATGCAAGCTAGTAATACTGCCAAAACCTCATGCGAAGCAGATATAAGAAGCATGATATCTGATATATCATCATCAACTCCAACTGAATTACCTCAAATGCTACAAGCGATCAAATCTCTTGAAGCTGTGGTGGATGCGATGACTGACAATAATACAGGTTCTAAACCTAGCACCAATGCAAACACGAGTACAAAAAGTCGAGATACTGAAGCAGAAGTAGATTCTGACGAGGTAGATGCCGCCGCAAAAACAATATTAATCGCCTACCTCTTAAAAAACCTTCTTGACAAAAATCCAGAACTATTAGAGACAATAGTGCAGACACAAAATAATTCAAATCCAGACAATAAGAACATAGCAGATTTATTAAACGTTTTAAACGTTTTAAAGGAGTTAAGTGCTCCAGAAGCGCAAAATCTTGCCAACAACATTAAATCTTTAGATGAGGATGCAATATCAAAATTGACAGATTTTCTTGCAAAAATAATAAAAACTCCAAGCGAACATCCTGAACCTAAGTCAGCAGAAGTTCAGGGCAATCATTCTCGAGGGGGCGCCACAGTTCATTGTTAATTATTATTAAATGCTAGAATATCATGATTTAATATATTTAATTTCGATCGTCATCTTACTAATTATATCTGCTTTTTTTTCAGGCTCAGAAACTGGATTTACAGCATCTTCAGCAGGAAAAATTCATCGCTTAGTAAAGGATGGCAATAAAAGAGCAAAGATTGTAGAAAAACTTCTTTTTAGAAGAGATAAGTTGATGGCAACAATACTTATTGGCAACAACATTGTTAACATTTTAGCGTCGGTACTTGCAACCAGCCTAGCTATAGAATATTTTGGCGAAGATATTGGAATCTTACTTGCCACAATCATTATGACCGTTCTTATTGTTATTTTTAGCGAAATAACGCCAAAAACTTATGCCTTAAAAAAATCTGAAAAAATTGCCCTCGCTCTGTCGCCATTTTTATTGTTTTTTAATAAAATTCTTTCACCGCTAACATTTTTTATCACCAAATTTACTAACCTAATCTATAAGGAGGAGGAAGATAAGCAATCCAACCCTAGCTCTCACTTGGAAGAAATTAGAGGGGTGGTAGAGTTGAAGCACAGTCAAGGCGCTTTCTTAAAAACGGATAAAGACATGATAAACGGGGTTCTTGATTTAAAAGAAGTTGAGATTTCCGAAATCCTCACTCACAGAAAGGACATAAAATCTATTAACATTAAAAAAGATCTAAAATCAATAATTCAGCAAGCTTTTGAAATTAATCACAATAAAATTCCACTTTGGGAAAAAAGTGAAGATAATATAATTTCAATCCTAGATATGAGACAATTAATTATGAACATTAATAAATATTCTGGTGATTTAAGTAAAATAACATTAAAAAATATTACCTCTAAACCTCTTTTTATCCCTCCGCAAAACAGAATTGGCCACCAATTAATAGAATTTAGGCAAAGAAAGGAATCTATCGCTATTGTCGTCGATGAATATGGAACGATTGATGGTTTAGTTACTTTATTTGATATTATCGAAGAGATAATTGGAGAATTTAGCGATCAAAATAAAAAAAATGATAAAATTATTAAATTACCCAATGATTACTTTCAAATAAATGGCAAGGTACCAATTAGAGATGTAAATAGAGAATTAAATTGGAATTTAAAAGAAGATGATGATAATTCTTCAACAATTGGTGGATTTATTATTGCTAATATTGGCAAAATACCAGAAGATGATGAAGAATTTGAGTTTGACGGTTTTAAATTTAAAATTTTACAAATAAAAAGTAATCAAATTAAAATACTTTCTATTAAAAAATTGCCAGAATTAGAGAATGATGATAACTAAAAATAAAAAGAAAATACTAACAACCGCAATAATAATTATAATTATCGGAACAATATTGTTGTTTTTAGATAAAATAGTAAACATCACTCAAAATTTATCAAACAAGTATCTGGCCACAAATACCTCAAAACAACTAACGGGCACCAAGTCAGAGTCTTATAATAATGATGATTGGCAGGGAGAGCAATATCCAGAATTTGCAAAAAAATCAATAGTGTCGGGAAAGGAATTTATGATTTCCACCTTAGACAAAAGAGCTTCGGATGCTGGAGCTAAAATACTAGAAATGGGAGGTAGCTCCATAGATGCTACAATTGCAGCACAAATGGTTTTAAATGTTGTAGAGCCGCAATCATCTGGTATCGGTGGTGGCGCATTCTTACTGTATCACGACAAACAAAATAACAAATCCACTTACTATAATGGCCGAGAAACGGCGCCAGAAAAATCTCATGATAAAATATTTATCAAAAAAGACGGTTCGGTAATGAGTTTCGGCGAGGCGGTGAATGGCGGATTATCAGTCGGG
>JBLHPX010000131.1:0-3149 GCA_047624545.1 Ulvibacter sp. | reverse complement strand
AGTTTTTGAGCAAATTCATAACATCTTAAGTAAAGATGGATTATTTTGCTTCTCAATTATTGCCAAAAATAGCTTAAATAATATCAATAATATTGGAATAAATAACCTAAATATTAACCAATTTCCTGATCAAGAAATTCTTAAAAATCATTTAAAAATTTTCTCCTCATATAAAGTTATTGAAAAAAAAATTACCATAAAATATGATAATTATTATTGCTTATTACAATCAATAAAAAAAATTGGCGCAGGATATTCTGTTAACAAGAATTATAACCTAAAAATTTCTGACTTAAAAACACTGATGAACATAAAAAATATTTCTGAGAATTGGAATATAATTTATGTAATTGCAAAAAAATAAACCTCAGTAAAGTTACTAAAACTAAAAAATGAACATCACAATTATAGGAACAGGATATGTTGGACTAACGGCTGCGATTTGTTTTGCCAATAATGGCCATAAAGTTATTTGCATTGATAAAGATCCAGCAAAAATTAACCTATTAAAAGCAAAAAAATCTCCAATTTATGAAAAAAATATGGAAAAAATGCTTTGCAAGGCGGTTGATGATGGTAATATTGAATTTTCTTCTGATTTAGAATATGGCGTAAAGAGTTCTGTCGTTAATATTTTAGCAGTTGGCACTCCGCAAAATGAAAAATCTGGTGAAGCTGACTTATCCTATATAATGTTGGCATCTAAGGAGATGGCAGAATATATTGATGAATACAAATTGATTATCATTAAATCTACCGTTCCCATTGGCACCAATCAGAAAATCAAGATAACTATTGAAAAAAAATCAGGAATAAAGATTGACATAGCTTCTAATCCAGAATTTATGAGAGAAGGTTTTGCAATTGAAGATTTTATGAACCCAGATCGCATTGTTGCTGGTATTGAAAATAAAAATTCTCAAAAATTAATAGAAGATATTTATCGACATTGGATAAAAAAAGACTTTCCAATTCTTTTTACTGATATTAAGACCGCAGAATTGATTAAGTATAGTTCAAATGCCTTTTTAATGACAAAGATTGCCTTTATTAACGAAATTTCCGATCTTTGTGAAGCAAGTGATTGCAATATTTTTGATCTCACAATAGCAATGGGAATGGACGAGAGAATTGGTAGTAAATTCCTTAATCCCGGTCCGGGGGTTGGAGGTTCTTGCTTTCCTAAAGACTCTTTAGCTTTGTCTCATATTGCTAAAAAATATAATCAACAACTATCCATCCTAGAGCAAGTAATTGATTCAAATAATCAAAGATTTGTTAATATGGCAGAAAAAATTAAAAAAATTGCCAAAAATGATCAAAAAATTGCTATTTTAGGATTATCTTTTAAAGCAGGAACTGATGATGTTAGAATGAGCCCTTCTATTGAAATTATTAAACACCTCTTAAAAGATAACTTTCAAATTACCGCTTTTGATCCAGAGGCAATAGAGAATAGTCAAAAAATATTAGGAAACAAAATTACTTACTCAAAAAATACTCAAGAATGCTTCAATTCTGCCAAATATATTGCAATCCTAACTGAATGGTCAGAATTTAAAGAAATAAAAAATTATGATAATTTTAACGATAAAATTATTATTGATTTAAGAAATTTGTTAATTTAGATAATTGGAACTACTTATCAGAAGACCTCATTAATCTTGAGTTAAAATTATAGCTAATCTCTGCCATAAAAGAATGAGATATAAAATTATCCGCAACCATAGCGTTATATTTTAAATTAAACACTGGATTAACATGAAACTGACTTGCAGACCTAGAATATTCAGCATTAACGGCAATATTTATATAATCTGAGGGTAATTTATAGGACTTTACATTAAAATATTCTGTATTATTAACAAAAGATATGTCGCTAGACTGTTCACTATCCCCCACATATTTACGCCAAGAAATAGCTAACATTGGAGAAAATAAGCTTTTTTTACCAGTATAAAATTTACCACCCACATCGAAGCCTGCTGCAAAAATCATATTACTAAATTTTTCTTTCTTAACATTAAAGGCTGAACTGTCAGAACCTGTTTCATTGTAAGAATCCCTAGTATCAGAAAAATATTCTAGAGATATTTTTGGCGAAAGAATGGAACTTTGAACAAGGGGAATATGGTATCCCAGTTCAGATCTAAAATTCATTGAGGAGCCAGAAATATTAGATTTAATATCTTCTTTTATATTTGGCAATTTAACCTGCCTGCTATTTTCATAATCATTAATAATATAATTGAGACTATTTACATTATAAAAACCTTTTGTAAATTTTGATCCAAACTTATTATACACAGAAAGCCCGTTTGAAGTAACTATAGAAGTAAAATTACCTTGATTATCATTTTTAATTTCCGACCCAGAAGAAAAACCTCCAATACCGAACACACTACCACCATTGATATAATCATAACCAATTAAAAAACCAGAACCGCTTGATTTAAAGCCATCATAAAACTTATTTTTATCCTCAGACTGAGTCATATTTGAAATAAAAAGATCTCCCCAAAAAGATTGCCTGTTTCTTTTAGGAAATAATGAAATATTCCTAACTCTTTGAGAGATTGTGTTGTTTATGTCGTTATTAAGAGTGATATTGTATTTCAATAATGCAGCACTATTTGGCAGTCTTATTGACTCCATTGCATTTTCTAGATCACTCTTACTACCAATCGACATAATATCAGCAGCAATATTACTTCTCTCAAGGGCATTATTTAATATTTGATTATTAGCTTCTCCCAGATCTTCTTTATTAAAAATGTCCTGATCTTTAGAAATAGCGGTTTTAATATTACTACCATCCAAACTTAAAGAATGGTTAAATAAATAGGAATTATCCGAAGCTGTAATATTATTTAAATCTGTAATGTTTCCAGTATTTATAATATTATAACTACCTCCATCATAATTAAAATTTAAAGCACTGTTAGTTAAATTGTCGTAATCAAAAAATACACTACTATTACTAAGAGTAAGATTGTTGCTATTTAATTCAATTTTACCAAAAGGGTTGTTAGCACTATTAGCTGAAGATAATCTAAAATTAATATTTTTATTGGTTAGGTTCATGGTACCAGCAATATCTAAGTTTCTATTACTCATCATGGTTAAATTATTACCACTATAAGTAAAAC
>JBLHPX010000130.1:0-3233 GCA_047624545.1 Ulvibacter sp. | reverse complement strand
ACTGATTCTAAAGATAATTCTAGCCTTGATAGCGAGTCTAGCCAAATATCTCTTTATAATGCTAATTATCATAATTCGGGAACCGGCCTATATAATAAAAATATCGTAAGCTTGGTGCTAAATAACAATAGTTTGAGAAGGGTCGTTGCGGATGGTGGTGTAAATATTGTAGATGCAAATGCTAGTTATAATTCTAGTCAATATAGTTTTGCCAGCTCCTTTGGTTATTTGTCAAACATTGGAGACGACATTGTATTTGGTCCAGAATTTACAATTGGGTATAGTTATTTTCCTAAATATAACTACACTGAGGAAGGTGATGGAGCTTTGAATATAGGGGTTAGAGGAGATAGGCATGATAATGTTTTTACTGAATTATCTCTTAGATTATCTGGCACCCATAAGGAGCGGAAAGAAGAAAATAAAAAATACAAAAAAAATAAGAAGGTGACAACTATTCTCGGGGGGTATGTTAAGGGCGGATTAACTCCGAAATCTATATATTCTTTAAAGCCTTCAATCTCCTTATCTTGGCTTAAAAATCACAGGAATAAGGCTAGAGATCATCAAATAAAATTTATTAATTTATCAAATGCGGGGGTGGCCACCTCTTCTAGCGACAATTTATTAACCGATATTTATGGTGCTGATATAGGGTTGGAAATATTAGAAATAAAGAGCGGTTCTACGTTTGGTTTATCATATAGGTTAGATAGTGGCGATGATTTTGTTGGTCATTCAGTTTATTTAAAATATGTCAGTAGCTTTTAGGGGGGTGATCACGCAATGCCAATTTTAAAATTTTCTGTTTTTTTAAAAAAATTCTTATTACAATAATCTCGACATATTTGTATAGGTTTTAATTAATTTAAAATGACAGAAGATAAAATAATAATTTTTGACACAACTCTTCGAGATGGAGAGCAAGCTCCTGGAGCGACCATGAATTTGGAAGAAAAATTACTTATTGCCAAGCTTCTTAAGCAGATGAATGTTGATATAATCGAGGCTGGTTTTGCTGCTGCTTCACCTGGAGATTTTAAGGCGGTTCCGGATTCATCGAAATAAAGTCTTAATTCTTCAGGAATATTTTCTATATCTAGCTTATATTCTTCTCTGAGTTTTTCATTTCTTTCTTGATATAACTATTGTTTTTTTATAGCTGTAGCCAAGTTTTTTAAGATTCCTGTGTATTGTCATGAAGCATATATTTCCTTTCTACTTATGAGTCATTTCTGTTAAAGATAATAATTTCTTTGCTTCAACAAATTCAATAAATTTCTTAAAATCTTTTATATTGTTTTTCCTTCCAGTTTTTACATTTTTTATTGGCTTAACATCTTTTGTTACTTTGTAAATTGCTATCCACCTATCAATCGTAGGAATTGATGCTTGGAATAGATCGGAAACATATTTTCTTTTTTTACCGTTATTTATTAGTTCGATAACTCTTTTGCGCAAATCGTAATCATATGGTTTAGGCATTGTTTTTTCTTAATTATAAAAGAATGTATAGTTAATTATTAAGGGTTTAGTTAAATACCATAGACACTGTTTTGGGATTGTATTGAGTTGCTATCTTGTAAATTTTTATCTACCGTTTTTGTTTCGAAAGCAGGACTTAAAGACAAACTTGAAGGAGATCTTGAAGGAGAACTTGAAGGAAAACTTGAAGGAGAACTTTTTAGTGAAGAAGATGTTGTATCTAGAGCAGAGCTCGTTTTAGTCTGTACTGAGTGTGGCTGTTCTGAGAATAATTTTTTTTGTCTAGTAAGTGTTTTTGGGGTAGCTTCTTTTAGATCTGTTTGTGTTTCGCCATATGTTTCTGCCTCTGTCGACGCTGATGATAAGCTCCTTAGTGACAAATTAGATGGGTGGTGGACCGTGATTGAGAGTTTATTTTGGGAATCTGCTTGTCTAGACGGATCACTAAATCCTTCTTTCAACAAGTCTGGATCTATTGGTGTGCCATGTATTTTCGCCTCTGTCGACGTTGATGATGAGCTCCTTAACCGACGAGATGATTTGGCCGTGATTGAGAGTTTATTTTGGGAATCTGCTTGTCTAGACGAATCACTAAATTCTGCTTGCAACAAGTCTGGATCTATTGGTGTGCCATGTATTTTCGCCTCTGTCGACGCTGATGATAAGCTCTTTAGTGACCAATTAGATGGGTGGCGGACCGTGATTGAGAGTTCATTTTGGGAATGTATTTGTCTAGACGGATCACTAAATCCTTCTTTCAACAAGTCTGGATCTATTGGTGTGCCATGTATTTCTGCCTCTGTCGACGTTGATGATGAGCTCCTTAGTGACGAACGAGTTGGTGGGGTTTCATTTTGGGAATTTACTTGTATAAATGGATCACTAGATTCTGCTTGCGAGGAGTGTTCGGGTCTGGTATCTGATTGTGTTTTATTACAATCTATTTGTTTCCACACTTCATCAATAAATCTAACTCTGAACTTACCGTTCATCAAACTTTTATCGTCAAAAAAAATATTTAATAAAGATATAGGGATTACATGTTCATCTATGAGTCCGTTTGATATAAAGTTGTGCAAGCAAATAATAGTAGCTATGGCAGAAATTCTTTGTAATTTATCTTTACGATCATGATCTTTTTCAAGATATTCGTCAGCAATTTTTTCTACCATATAAATAGAGTTGAGTAGATTTGGTAGTAAGGGAGACAATACAAGATGAGTCATATCTTCTGCAAAATCCATTTTTAAACTCTCTTTCTTACCGCTTCTAATTTTTGTTATACTCTTTGTGGATCCAATGACTAATGCTAATATCGGGTATAACATATATTTAATAACATTATTCCCGTTGTCACCGTAGGCATCATAATGATTTAAGAAATTAACCCAGTTATCATTATTGTTTTTAGAGTCATCCATGTTGATATCCAATGTATCGTTAGCTTTCTTTATGATTCCGTTAAAACAATGTTGCAGTATTTTTTGATCAAAAGGAGTTAGTTTATTATGAGCTTGACCTGATGAGCTAATTTTCGATATAGTGCTTAATGTGGAGTTAATAAACTCTCCATTGAGCGTGTTTATTGGGTGACTAATTCCCAGATTATGAAGCAACTCATGTATGAGAGTAGATGTTTCTTGTAAATCTTGTAATTTTACACCAAAAAAGCATTTCCTTATAAAAAATGATTCGCTCATTTTTGTATCTATTGAATAATCTTGGGAGCTTAATGTTACTTTTTGTGT
>JBLHPX010000129.1:0-3243 GCA_047624545.1 Ulvibacter sp. | reverse complement strand
ATATTGGAGAAAATCCTCCACTGGTTAATTTTCCAATAATTTTACCATCTCTTTCGATTTTTGCACCCTCCCTCGCTATTCCTTTTTCAAGAATCTTAATGCCAACTCGTTTAATTTTAGCGCCATTTGCTTTTTCAGGAATGATTCTATCGGAACCAAAAAAACTGTCATTAGTTTTGCTAACAACCCAAGATAATCCCGCCTCAACCGGGCTTGTTTCTTCATTAAGGTCGTGACCATATAATGGATACCCCATTTCCAATCTTAAGCTATCTCTAGCTCCAAGTCCAATTGGTCTGACAAACTCATTTTGACATAATTCTAGCCAAAAATCACTGGCACTAGAATCCTCAATACTCACCTCAAAACCGTCTTCTCCAGTGTATCCAGTTCTGCTAATAAAAATATTTTGACCATTCTTTAAAGTAAACTCACCTAGATTCATGTATGGCAGTTCTGATAAGCAGCCTTTTGTAATAAAATTTTGTAAAATTTCTTCGGCTTTTAATCCTTGAATAGCAACTAAAGAGCGGTTGCCTAACTTAGTTAGAGTCAGTTCCTTTGGTAGATTTTTTGCAATCCAAGCGATGTCTTTTTCTTTGCAACCAGCATTAATAACGATAAAAAATTTATCTTCAGCGATTCTTGTGATAATTAAATCATCAATAATACCACCCTTTTCATTGGTTAATACCGTATATTTTGCTAAGTTATTTTTGGCAATCTTAAAGTTACTCGGCGTTAATTTTGATAAAAATTCAGCAGAATTTGGTCCTTCAATAGTAATTTGTCCCATATGAGACACGTCGAATAGGCCGACATTATCTCCCCTAACCCACTCATGCTCTTTTAACATGCCGAACGAATATTCTACCGGCATTTCATAGCCAGCAAATTCAACCATTTTTGCTTTCTGATCTTTATGAACTTGATTTAAAGATGTTTTTTTTATGGCGCACATACTATTCATCGGAAATATTTGGAGTTCTTAATGTATTTGCTTTTTTTTGCTCTTCAATAACCTTCTCAATCTTAGATATAGACGAGTCGGTAGATCTGGCTGTAATTGTTGCCAAAACAAGGCTGTTGCCCATAAAAATAGCAACTAACACCATTATAGATTTAGTAAGGGCTGCATTTCCGGCTTTAGATGATATTGCGGAATTAACTCCACCACTAGCGCCAATACCGCTAAGAGAATTATTGCCAGATTTTTGCATCAAAACCAGAATTATCATAAGTGATACAACTATAATCTGAATTATTAATAAAATTAATTGTAAGTTTGTCATCAAGATTGATTATGGTCGGGGCGGAGAGATTCGAACTCCCGACCCTCTGGTCCCAAACCAGATGCGCTACCAGACTGCGCTACGCCCCGCCTTATTTTAAAATTTTAAGAAAATTTAATTTAATTGCTATTTTCTTTTATTTTTTTTAAATTTGCAATATATTAATTCAGCCATAAGCCGTAATATATCATATTTAATGAAAAAAATAATTACCACCCTATTCGCAATCATATCTTTTTTTGTTTTTACGAGCAATTCTTTTGCTTGGATGGGATATGAAAGAGACTCTACAAATATAATAGATATAGGGCCTGACAATTTAACCAGGGTTGGTTTAGTAATTGAAATTTTTGATCTTAATGACAGTCAGTCTCACGAAGCAGAGGTTATATCAATGGAAGATAACGGCAATTCTCTAGAATTAGTTTTGTTTGATATTGATTTACAAAAAGAAAGGGTATTTTTAATGGAAAATGACTAAAAAAACAACATTACTTTGCATTCTTGATGGTTGGGGAATTGGCAAGAAGCATGAGAACAACGCCATTTATAAGGCAAAAACGCCAAATTACGACAAAATACTAGAAAAATACCCACATTCTGAGATTAAAACTTCCGGCCTCGATGTCGGCCTTCCTAGAGGGCAGATTGGGAATTCTGAAGTTGGGCACATTTCTATTGGATCCGGAAGAGTTATATATCAAAATTTACCAAAGATTAACAAAGAGGTTGAGACGGATAACCTAAAGAATAACTCAATTCTACAAAAATTAATTGTTAAAAAGGAAAATAAGATTTGCCATTTGATGGGCCTCTTTTCTTTTGGAGGCGTACATTCTCACCTTGATCACATTATATATTTGGTTAAATTCTTATCAAAAAATGGATTTTTAGTTAAGATTCATGCTTTTTTAGATGGTAGAGACGTTCCTCAAAGAGCTGCAATTGATCGTGACCAAAAGTGGGATCGTATTAAGCTATCTTATGATTCAATAATTTTTGGTAATGGCAAAAAATATGATACGGTTCCTGATGTTATTCATGATCATTATCAACAAAATATTACTGACGAGTTTATTCTGCCAAGCGTAGTTGGTAATTATAATGGTATTAAGGATGGCGAGGATATTATTTGTGCTAATTTTAGATCTGATCGAGTAAGGCAAATTTGTTCGGCAATTTTAAATCCAGATTTTACGGAATTTAGGGTTAAAAAAATTAATTTTAGCTCACAAATTGCTATGACTAATTATTCTGATGAATTAAATAGATTTCAGGAAGTTTTATTTCCATCTGACAATGTTAAAAATTCATTGGGAGAAATTTTGCAAAACAATAATTTAACTCAATTAAGGATTGCGGAAACCGAAAAATATGCTCATGTAACCTTCTTTTTTAGCGGAGGTAGAGAGAGGGAGTTTAATTTTGAAGATCGCATTTTAATTAAATCTCCAAATGTTGCTACTTATGATTTAAAGCCAGAAATGTCTGCGGCAGAAGTGACCAGAAATATCGTTGAGCAAATTAAATCTAATAAATATGATTTTATTGTCGTAAATTATGCTAATCCAGACATGGTTGGTCATAGCGGGGTTTTAAATTCTGCAATTACAGCTTGTGAAGTAATTGATGAAGAAATTAAACAGCTAGAGTTAGAAATTTTGAAGATTGATGGTAAAATGTTAATAACTGCCGATCATGGCAATATTGAGGATATGGTTGATAAGGGCGGAAACCCACACACAGCTCATACTTTAAATCCTGTACCACTGATCTTGGTATCAAATAACTCGAATCAATTTCATTTAAAGGATGGAGCTTTATCTGATATTGCGCCAACAATATTAAGTTTAATGAATATTAAAAAACCAACTGAAATGAGCGGTAAGAATCTTATTGTTAAATAGGGGCTAATTAACATTGGAGCTAAATATTCTTAAAAAAACCGCTC
>JBLHPX010000128.1:0-3277 GCA_047624545.1 Ulvibacter sp. | reverse complement strand
GAAAAGCTCTTGGTGGTGCAATGCATCTAATTGCAACGCAATTTGTGATGGGAGAGAATATTGATAAAGCTTTAAAGAAGGCTGCTAAATTTGAGAAATATGGATATAGATTTTCTTATGATGTTTTGGGTGAAGGAGCTCGCAATAAAGAGCAATCTGATTATTATTTTAAGTCTTACAAAGAAGCTATTTCTAAAGTTGCCAAACATAATTCTAAGACTAAAAACCAAGATTTCTTCGCACAATCTTCCGTGTCCATAAAATTAACCGCCCTTCATCCTCGTTATGAACTTTTAAAGAAAGAGAGGGTTTATAAAGAATTACTACCAAGAATTGTAGAGCTTATTAAATTTGCTAAAGACCTTAATGTTGCGGTTTCAATTGATGCTGAAGAGGTAAGGCGTCTTGATATTGCATTAGAAATTTTTAGAGAAATATGCATAATGCCGGATTTTGATGGGTATAATGGCATAGGATATGTTCTTCAGGCTTATCAGAAAAAATCTTTTTACGTAATAGATTTCTTATCTGAACTTGCCCAGAAGAGTAAAAGAATAGTTCCAATCCGCTTGGTTAAAGGAGCCTATTGGGATTCTGAAATTAAACATGCCCAAATCAATGGACTTGCACAATATCCGGTTTTTACCAATAAATATCATTCTGATGTTTCTTATTTAGCTTGCGCGAGAAAAATTCTTGATAAATGTGATTTATTTTATCCACAATTTGCCACTCATAACGCCTATTCAATTGCGGCAATTAAAGAATATGCCACTGGTAAGAAATATGAATTTCAAAGGCTTTATGGTATGGGCGAAAGTCTTTATAAGGACATGGTAAATGATGTGCCCTGTAGAATATATGCGCCAATTGGTCAGCATAAAGATTTGCTAGCTTATCTAATTCGTAGGCTTTTAGAAAATGGTGCTAATAGCTCTTTTATGAGTATGCTGGTAAATGATAAAATTGCCGTAGCAGATGTGGTTGAAGACCCAATATCTAAAGTTAAAGAAAATGGCGGCAGAAGAAATCCAACTATTGCTTTACCCTGTGAGATATATGGAGATGAACGATTAAATTCCAAAGGTATCGATTTGGGAAACATCTCACAAGTGACTGAATTTAAAGATGGTTTAGAGGAATTTTCTAAAAAAGAATGGAGCTTTAAGAATCATAATCTTTCTGGCGATGAAATAAAAATTTACAACCCAGCAAATATTTCACAAACTGTCGGAAATGTAACGATTGCCAATGCTAAAGATGCATCACAATCTGTATTAAAGGCCCAAAATGCTTATGAAACCTGGAAGAATATTTCAGTAAAGGATAGGTGCGACATTTTAAGAAAAGTTTCGGATTTACTGGAAGAAAATACCCATGAACTAAGTGCTTTATGCATTAAAGAAGCTGGAAAAGTTCTGGCTGATGTTATTTTAGAAGTAAGAGAAGCGGTGGATTTTTGCAGATATTATGCTGCGCAAGCTGAAAAGATAATGTTAAACCCAATCACTTTACCATGTGTTACTGGTGAATTAAATAATTTAACTTTACACCCAAAAGGTGTTTTTGTTTGCATTAGCCCGTGGAATTTTCCTTTAGCAATATTTGTTGGTCAAGTTGCGGCAGCTTTAGTTGTTGGCAATACAGTTATCGCAAAACCCGCCGAACAAACACCGTTAATTGCCAGCAGAGTTACTGAATTATTCTATGAAGCTGGAATCCCTAAAGATGTTTTACAATTATTACCTGGAGAGGGCTCTATATTAGGGCCTGAATTGGTAAAACAAGAGGCTGTAAAAGGAGTTTGCTTTACTGGATCAACTGCTACTGCTAAATATATACAACGTTCTTTGGCTAATCGCGATGATGATATCATAACTTTTATTGCTGAAACTGGCGGTCAAAACTGCATGATTGCCGATAGTTCAACATTATTAGAACAGCTTTGTGATGATGTTATTTTATCTGCATTTGGTGGTGCTGGCCAAAGATGCTCAGCTCTAAGAATATTATTTCTACCAGAGGCGATTACTGATGAAGCATTAAAGATAATAAGTGGAGCTGCAAAAGAGCTAGAAGTGGGAAACCCTATTAATTTTTCAACTGATATTGGTCCTGTAATTAATGATAAAGCTAAAAAGAATTTAGAAGCGCATATTAATAAATTGGAAAAATCTTCTAAAGCAAAATTAATTGCAAAGTTAGAAATAAAATCACATTTGTTAAAAGGAGAGAATAAAGGCAATTATTTTACTCCACAAATTTGGAAAATAGATGACTTGTCTATTCTTAAAGAGGAAAATTTTGGACCAATTTTACATGTTGTTAGTTATAAGGAAAAAAGCATTAAGGAGTTAATTGAGAAAGTAAATTCTCTCAAATTTGGACTCACATTTGGCATTCATACCAGAATTCACGAGCAATATCAAGGTATTGAAAACCTTATAAATGCCGGAAATGTATATATTAACCGCAATATAACTGGTGCAGTAGTTGGTTCTCAACCCTTTGGAGGGGAAGGCTTATCAGGAACTGGATTTAAGGCTGGCGGACCTCATTATTTACTTAAATTTGTCAATGAAAAGGTTGTGACCACTAATGTAGCAGCAATTGGTGGTAATGTTGATTTACTAATGAAATCTTAGTGTGGTTGAGAATGCTAAATTCAAGTACTAAATGCAACAAATCATATAATTTCTAGACCGATGAATTTGATGCTAATTTTAGCTTCTTGATAGGAGTTACTGTTCTTATCAAAGATTTTTGCTTTTTTTCCAGAATAATCAATAAATAACTTTTCTCCTGCTTTATGTTTTTGTCTGAGAGTTATATTTTGTGAGTTTTTCCATTTTTTATATGTTCTGCAAAAGCTAGAATTAGCTGTACCTATCATTAACAAAATACTTACTCTTATAATTTTCTATATTTTCTTCATATAATAATTTTAAGGTAACCCCATTTCTTTTTAACTCCTTGTTTATCTCTACAAAATCAATATTACCGCCATTATCAAAACTAGCGTCATTATTTAAAATTTTTAATAATTCATCATCTGAATTATTCTTAATATCTTCATATAAAAAAAGTCTATTTTTGGATGCTATTTTGATTTTATTTAAATAATTATGAACAGCACCAAGGGATATTCCTACAGCAACACTAATTTGCCTTTGCGATAAGTTAGATTCTTTTAATCTAATAATTTCTCTAATTTTGTTCATAGATATAATATTCATGATTATTAAAATTTAAAGTTAGTGAAAATCACTAACCTTAA
>JBLHPX010000127.1:0-3309 GCA_047624545.1 Ulvibacter sp. | reverse complement strand
TTGGAATAATAATTGGGAAAATTTATCAACTTACTTTAAGTATGATCAGAATATTCGTAAGCTGATTTACACAACTAATGCTGTTGAGGGCTTACATAGAATGGTGAGGAAATACACCAAATCTAAAGGCTCCTTTACTTCAAAAAACGCTCTCCTGAAGTTAGTATATTGCTCCTATAAAAAAATATTGAAAAAATGGAATAAACCTGTTAATAATTGGGCACTGATAGTTTCTCAATTGGAAATACATTTTCCAGGTAGGCTAAAACTTGAATTACACAGTTAGATGAACGATCTCCATATTTAATTTTAAAACTAGATATGAATTTTAAATTGCTTTGATTTATTGTACAATGATCTGTTCCATTATTCAAAGGGACGATACAACTAATTAAATCTTACTCTCAATATCTCTAATAATGTCTTGAAATAAATCAGTCTCGTAATTATCATGAACTGACTGCATAACGGACGTAATTCTTTCAAGACCCATACCAGTGTCAATTGATTTTTTTGCAAGAGATCTCGTATCACCATCTATATCTTTTAAAAACTCCATAAAGACTAAATTCCAAATTTCAACAAATCTATCACCATCTTCATCTTTTGAACCGGGCACGTCACCAAAGATACCTTCTCCATGATCATAAAAAATTTCAGAACAGGGGCCACAAGGTCCAGAATCACCCATTGACCAAAAATTATCATCAGTAGAAATCTTAATGATTTTTTTATCTGGTAAATTACTAATCTTTTTCCACAAATTAAAAGCCTCTTCGTCAGTATGGTAAATTGTAACCAACAACTTTTCTTTCGAAATTTTTAAATCATTAGTTAAGAAATCCCAAGCATAAAAAATTGCCTCCTCCTTAAAATAATCTCCAAAAGAAAAATTACCAAGCATTTCAAAAAAAGTATGATGTCTTGATGTAAACCCTACATTAGCAAGATCATTATGCTTACCTCCAGCTCTTACACATTTTTGCGAAGTTGCAATTCTTGAAAATTTAGCCTCTTCTAAAAAAGAAAAATAATTTTTAAATGGGACCATCCCAGCATTAATAAACATCAAGGTTGGATCTTTTTGAGGTACCAACGGTGAAGAATCTAAAATTTTATGACCATTTTTAGAAAAATAGCTTAAAAATCTTGCTCTAATTTGGTCTGAGGATATCATTGGCAGTATAAAGAATATTATAGTATTTTAGCCTAAAAAGTTAATAATACCAAAGTTTATCTTAAAATATTTTAATAAAATTATTGGTTTTCAAATTAAGATAATCTTTCTTAAAATAGCTATAAATTATTAAAAGACAGTCCCGATATAAATAACAGAAAGTTCCTTTTATAACATAATTATATAACAAAATATTTTAAGGTTAAAATTTATATAATCTTAGGATACAGGATCAGATTTTGTTAATAATTTCTATCCTAAAAGATAAAAGATTAATGATGAAACTGCAGGAGACTTTAATAATTTATAGAAAAAGTGAAACAAAAAAAGACTAAAGTTTACATAATAACAAGGTCCGTCTTAAAAAACTATGTCAAAAAATTAAACAATCTATCTTTATCTAACATTCATAAAAAAGTTTCATGAAGTACGGATATATTGCCTATCTTAAGGTGAATTTTGATATAACATACTTAGATATATCGAAGCAATAAATAATTTAGACTTATCTTGTAGTACAACTTTAAAAGGTAGTTCCGAATATAATCTGAACTCTCTTAACTTACAGAATTCTATCTCAAAAAAACTAGTTAGAAATTTTTTCTCTAATCCTTGCAGCTTTACCTGTTAGATTTCTTAAGTAATACAATTTTGATCTGCGAATTATACCCTCCTTTAAAAGTTTAATCTCAGCAATAACTCCAGAATAAAGAATAAATTTTCTCTCAACACCAATATTACCACTCATCTTTCTAATGGTAAAAGTAGCGGAAAAATTATTAAAACTTTTACTTCTGGCAATAACAACGCCGGTAAATGTTTGCAACCTAACATTACCACCTTCGGTAATTTTATATTTTACAGCAAGAGTGTCTCCAGATTTAAAGTTAGGAACAAATTTATCTAGACCACCTCTACTTTCATTAATCTTTATTACCTGCTGTTTCTGAAATTCTTCAATTATATTTACCATCGTTAGATTAATTTATGATTTTTTCTTAGCTTCGACTTTCTTTTTATCAGCCACCTTTACCTCTTCTTTTTGGGTAGTTTTTTCAACCAACTCAATTATAGCCATAGGCGCTTTATCTCCGGTTCTAAAACCATTTTTTAATATTCTTAGGTAACCACCTTTCCTATCTTTAAAAATCTTACCGATCTCTAAAAATAATTTATTAGTTACTTTAACGTCATTAGTTATAGAAATTACTCTCCTCCTATTAGATAAATTATCATTTCTAGAAATAGTAATAATCTTTTCAGCTATAGACCTAATTTCTTTTGCCTTAGGTAAGGTAGTTCTAATTACCTCGTTGGTAAAAAGAGAGTTGCACATATTTCTAAAAAGAGCTTTCCTATGAGAACTGTTTCTATTTAACTTTCTTCCTTTAATCTTATGTCTCATCTTTAAAATTCTTTACTTTTTTCTTTAGATAACTCCTCAAGATTTACCGGTGGCCAATTTTCTAACTTCATTCCAAAACTTAATCCCATCTCCTTAAGGTTGTCTTTTAATTCATTTAAAGATTTTCTACCAAAATTTGAAGTCTTTAACATATCAGATTCCGTCTTAGATACCAAGTCGCCAACATAGACAATCTTTTCATTCTTTAGGCAATTATAAGATCTAACTGATAATTCTAGCTCATCGATACTTTTGATTAAATTTTTATTGAATTTAACCTCACTGTCACCTTCGTCGTTACTCTTAGGTAGAGGCTCAACATCAAAATTAATAAATATATCAAATTGATCTTGAACAATTTTAGAAGCAACGCCCACTGCATCAACAGGCTTAATTGTGCCGTCAGTCTCAACAGACATCATCACCTTATCGTAATTAATTGCATCACCAACCCTACTATCCTCGACTTTATAATTAAACTTTTTTACAGGACCAAAAACGGTATCAATTAAAATAGTACCCACTGGAAGATCTTTTTTATTTTTAGCATTAGCTGGAGCGTAACCCCTTCCAAACTCAACATTCATATGAATACTAATTGAAGCTCCCTTATTTAAATTACAAATAACAAGATCTTTATTTAAAATTTCAACACCAGAAGGAGTCTCAATATCAGAAGCCAGAACAACACCCTCTTTTGAAGCGACTAACTTTAACATACATGAAG
>JBLHPX010000126.1:0-3316 GCA_047624545.1 Ulvibacter sp. | reverse complement strand
TTAATTTTATAACCATAATTTGCTAAACCCTCTTTTAACCTCTTAACAGCTGATAAACTACTTATTAAATCAAAAATTTTATAATTTAATTTTTCTCCCAAATTATTATCATAAAATCTTTGCCAATCAAACCTATAGGAAGGATCTTTTTTTCTACCTAAATAACCAAAATTTTCTATCTCAGGAGAAAAGGCAACATCCAAATGACCAACAATATTACAATTCTTAATATTATATCTTTTTTTAATATCTTTTGATAATTTAATTCCCGCCTCTAATTGTTGATCAGTAAAATCTAAATTATCTGGATCAGGGTTAAAAAACTCGATTCCAATAGAATTTTTATTTAGACCTTTGACTCCTCTCCAATAACTTGTACCCGCGTGAAAAGCAATATTTTTTTCCTCAACTAATTGATGAACATCGCCATTAATATCAATAATATAATGAGAACTGACTTCGTGCAATTTTAACAAGTCAATAGCCTTTTCTAAATTTTCTGCTGCAATATTGTGTAAAATCAAAAAATCTATTTGACGATTTTCACTTTCTATAAAATAATTGGTAAATAAATTTTTTTTCCTTATTTTCATGATTTTTAAAGCTTTATTGCAAACTTAACTAGTATCAATTACCTTGAATAACTAGTGTTTATTACAACATAATGTTAAAATAGAATTTATAAAAATGAAAAGAGTTTTTTCTGGTATTCAGCCAACTGGCAACCTACATCTTGGTAATTATCTTGGTTCAGCGCATAATTGGCTAAATTTACAAAATAATCATGAATGTATTTTTGGTATCATGGATTTACATTCCATTACCATCAAGCAAGACCCAAAATTACTAAAAGAAAATATCTTAAATTTAGCAATTAATTATCTAGCTTTTGGAATAGACCCTAAAAAAGCTATTATTTTTACTCAAAGTCATGTCTCTGCTCACGCCGAGTTAGCTTGGTTGCTTGGTACTATAGCTCCAATTGGCTGGCTTTCTCGCATGACACAATATAAGGATAAGGCGGGAGATAAAAATAATAATCTTGGTTTATTTTCTTACCCAATCTTAATGGCAGCTGACATTTTACTTTATCAAACTGATTTAGTCCCAACTGGTAAGGATCAAAAGCAGCATTTAGAATTGACTCGCGATTTAGCAACTTCCTTTAACGAGAATTTTAAAACTGACCTCCTTACCATCCCAGAACCGTTGATTAATGGAAATTATAGTAAAATTATGTCCTTACAGGATGGTAATTCCAAAATGAGCAAATCAGATATTAGCGATTTAACCAGAATCAATATAAATGATGATCCAAAATTAATTGAAAAAAAAATAAAAAAAGCTAAAACTGACACAATATTAGGAATTTCTTATGACAAAAATCGTCCAGAAATTTATAATTTACTAAATATTTTCTCATATTCTGAAGATAAGTCTCCAGAAGAAATTGTTAATAAATATCAAAATTCTGGATTTGGTGATTTTAAAAAGGATTTGGCAGAAAGTTTGGTTACCAAGCTAAACCCAATTCAAGAAAAAATCTCTAATTTAAAAAATAATCTCGATTATGTAGAAAATATTTTAAAAGATGGGAGGGGGAGAGCAGAAAAAATTGCCGAAAAAAATTTAGAAAAAATTAAAAAAACCATAGGATTGACATAATACCAAAGTCCCTCTTAAAAAACTATGTTGCAAATTAAGCAATCTATCTTCATCTTTTTACCTGCCATTTACAAAAATCCTTGTGAAAATGTGGGCATATTCCAGTCGTTTCTTACAAATGACAGGTAAAAATATTTTGATATACTGCTTATTTTAAGGTGGATTTTGGCACAACTTATCATCTCAACTCCTTACCTTCCGGCAGAATGTCCTACTCTTGATGCACTCCCTATCAGGGAAGTAGGGCGATTATTTGTAGAACTTTTTTGATCTAGCAAATCTTTAAATTCTTTCGCTTTAAATTCTTCCGTACGATCATCTATACTAATTTTGGCTATACGAAGTGGAGCTCTATTAAAATCTTCCTTCCTTCCTTCAAGACCTATCTCTTGATTTATTCCACTAGACTTGCTTTCAACATTAATTGTAATTGAGTCAAATATGTTTTTATCAGCAGCACTTAATCCACGATAACCTACCTCCATATTTTGATTATCAAACATGCTTAGCGTAGCCTCATTATTTTTATCACCCTTATAGGAAACTTTAAAATAAAAATTACTGCTCCTAGAGTCAGTAAAATTAGCCTCAACATCACTATTGCGATCATCAACCATAATCCCTATAGTTTTTTTCGCTACCGCATTACCTACCACGGTATCTGCAGTTTCGCTATAAAAAGCTATAGCAGATTCTGTACCACCTACGTTCTTCATTGCGTCGCAAGAATTCTTAAGAGACTCTTCTAAATCTGACATAGATGAGTCTTTACTAACACCTGCGTTGGCAGTGGCAGCAAATATCCTAACCTTACCGTCTTCGGTTATTGTTCTTTTTACAAAACCTTCTTCAAACTCCCTCTTGGCAATAAATCCTACAGATGGGTATAGTACTACTATAGATGGAGATGGCATCTCAAAAATAGAACTACTAATAATAGGTAATTTTTTGACAAGATTTTCTGAATCATTACTATGTTCTTGAGTGATATCACCGGAAAATCCGCCCCAAACGGCACCAGAAACGGCACCAGAAACGACGCCGAAAGCGCCACCAATGAAGGCACTTTTTACCGTCTCTGTAAGAATATCATTCAATGAATCATTTCGCTTTTTGTAAAACTTGTTAAAAGAATTCTTAATTGACGACTTAACAAAAGAAGATGAGAAGCCAACTACCGCGCCATTAACTGCGCCACTAACAAAACTAGAAGTAGCAGCACCAGCAGCACCAGCAACTCCATAATGGGCACCAACACCGGTAGCACCAGCGACTCCACCAGCAAGAGCGCCAAGCCCAACATTATAAGCCAACGCCTCCTTTGCTTGATTTAGTTTAAATTTAGAATATAATTCTGATAATTCATCTAGTTCTGAAGTAATGGCTACATCATACCTTTGTAGAGCACTGAGTTGTCGCTTAAGCTCTTTGAGTTTTCCTTCTTTATAGCCCAACTTTTCCATCTCGACACCTTGCTCATCAAAACCCTTTTGCAACTCATCTACAAGACACCAATCTTTAACAAAGCAGCTGTCAGCAAAATTATCCTGAAGAGTTCTACCTTTCGCTCCGCTTGGATCTGTTGAATCAAAAGTTCCTGCAATTCCACCACTTGCCGCACCAACTATAGCGCCAGAAGCCATTGTGGCAG
>JBLHPX010000125.1:0-3337 GCA_047624545.1 Ulvibacter sp. | reverse complement strand
TCTTTCCAATCATGAATATAGACTCCGTTTAAATCTTCTCCCAATATTTTGTAAATATTATATTTTAATTCAGATAAATTATTGATGTCCTTACTAAGAATTTCGATATTAGATGTTGAATTTCTCAGTTTAAAATGAATTTGGGCGGCCTCAAATGGCATAAAGATTGTGGTTAGATCGTATTGATAAAGACCAGTTTCAAATATTCCAGAAATCTGATATGTTTTAATTCTTGGTATCGATCCTAATATTGTGTTATTTGTTGTTGCTGATATTAGTTTGACATGATCTCCAACAGAAAGGTTTAGATTTTGCGCTAAATTAGATCCCATAATAATTTTGTCCTTATCTTTATCTGAATAAAATTCTCCTAGTATTAAGTTGTCGCGGATTAATTTTTTTTCTTGTAAATCTTGAGACTTAATACCCCTAGCTAAACCACCGAAAGATCCAGACGGGGAATTAAACATGACCTGACTTTCGGCCATGGGATTGATATATTTTACATTTTCTAACCCTTTAATTTTTTTTACAATGTCTGGATAGTTTTTTATACCTAATTTATGATTAGACTCAATGGTGATATGAGAATTAATACCTAGAATTCTTCCAACCAACTCGTGATGAAAGCCATTCATAACTGACATAACAATTATTAAGGTGGCAACTCCAATAACGATTCCTATAAATGAGAATAAGGTGATGACAGATATAAAACCTTCTTTTCTTTTTGATCTTAAATAACGAAAAGCAATTAATAACTCTAGACTACTCATTAATTTGATCTTCATTTAATTTATCTTCCAGGGCGATTGGATAGTCACCACTAAAACAAGCATCGCAATATTGGGGTTGATCATTATTTCTTCTTGATTTGCTAATTGCATTATATAAGCCATCTATGGATATGTACTCAACCCTATCTGCTTTTATTTCTCTGGCTATTTCTTCTTTTGATAATTTGTTGGCAATTAAATTTTTGTCATCCGGAGTGTCTATACCATAAAAGCAAGATCCTGTTGTTGGTGGGCTAGCAACTAATAAGAATACTTCTTTAGCGCCGGCGTCCCTAACCATTTTGACAATTTTTTTAGATGTCGTCCCTCTGACAATAGAATCATCAACTAAGATAACTCTTTTACCCTTTATTAGGTTTCTATTGACATTATGCTTTAATTTTACTCCAAAATGCCTAATTTTGTCGGTTGGCTCAATGAATGTTCTGCCAACATAGTGATTTCTAATTATTCCTAGTTCAAATGGAATATTAGAGGCGATTGAATATCCAATAGCTGCAGAAACTCCAGAATCTGGTACGGGAACAACTATGTCAGCTTCAATTTTTACTTCTTTTGCCAATTCCATTCCTATGTTTTTTCGGATATCATAGACATTTTTTCCTTCGATAAAGCTATCTGGACGAGCAAAATAAATATATTCAAAAATACAAAATTTTGATATTCCGTTGTTAAATGGAAATTCACTATGGACACCATTTTTATCAATAATAATCATCTCACCTTTTTTGATATCTCTAACTAGTTTAGCGTCCATAATATCCAGAGCGCAGCTTTCACTCGCAACTACATGAGAATCTCCTAATTTACCTAAAACAAGAGGTCTAACGCCATTGATATCTCTAACTGCAATAATTTGGTCTTTAAGCATTATTACTAAAGAGAAAGCTCCTTTAGCTTGACTTAGAGCATCGACGATTCTTTCTTTGATGGTTTCTTTTTTGCTCAATGCAATTAGGTGGATAATGACTTCGGTATCCATTGATGATTGGAAGATGGCACCTTTTTTTACTAAATCTTTCTTTAAAGTTTTGGCATTAGTTAGATTACCATTGTGAGCAATTGCTAAGTCACCAAAGCTAAAATTAGCAAATATTGGTTGATGGTTTCTGGTATTTTTTTTTCCAGCAGTTGAGTATCTGACGTGACCAATAGCTTTATTTCCAATTAATTTGTCAACAATCGATTGATCGCTAAAATTATCCGATACCAAGCCTTTAGCAAGGTGAATATAGAATTCCTTCTCATCAGAAGAGACTATTCCACAGGATTCTTGACCTCTATGCTGTAAGGCATGCAGCCCTAATGTGGTATTAATCGCAGCATCTATGTTGTTGTAAATAGCGAAAACTCCGCACTCTTCCTCCATTTTATCCATATCAAATTTTGTCATCATAGGTTAATCCTTATTAAGTAAATATTCGTAAATTATTAAGTTTTCCATTATTCTTTGAACATAATTTCTTGTTTCATGATATGTTATTAACTCAATCCAATCTACAACCTTGTCGATATCTTGAGATTTTCTTGGATCATAAAATTCTTTAACCCATCTGTTTACTGCGCTTGGGCCGGCATTATAAGATGCGATTGCCATAATTTTCGAGCTGTTAAATTTTTCTAATAGCAAGTTAATGTAAAATGATCCTAATTTAATGTTGTATTTAACAGATCTTTTTAATTTTTTAGGATCATATTTGATTTTCATTCTTTCTGCTACTTTTTTTGCTGTATAAGGCATCAATTGCATAAACCCAACCGCGCCAACAGAACTGACTGCGGATTGAGAAAATCCACTTTCTTGCTTTATTAAGGAATGTATTAGAGGTTTGTTTTTACCCTCAACATGTTTAATGATTTTAAATTGCTTTGTTATGAAGAATATATTCTTTTCCGACAGATATTTAAAGATACTATAGCTTAATTTACTGTTATCAATTTGAGCTAATAACTCGATAATCAAGGCTATATCTCCCTTATTGTTAATTTTTGAAATTAGTTTTTTTAAAATAAATTCGGCATTTTCTGTTTGGCCATCAATTGCAAAAAGTATTGAGGTTTTTAGTGCGACATCACCTTTTAAATTTGTAATATTTTTTTCATTAAATATCGGGTCTGGAGGTAAAAATATATCCGAATTAGTTTTGATATTTTTGAGTTTTTTATATTTACTGTAGGCAATTTGAGAATAAAAATACGCAGGATATCTCATCGCCACTTGATACCATATAGATTTTTTTTCATCATCACCTGTCGCTTCTGCAAGCCAGTACGCCGCTCTTGAAATGCTAATAGGGTAGCTAACATTTTTGTATAAATTGCTAAAATGATCGTACGCTACCTCTGGGTTATTTAAAAATCTAAGAGCGATCCATCCCGCAGTCCATTCGGCATCGGCATATTTGGTCCCTCCTGGTTTTAATCCATGATTAGATATTATCTTGTAGGATTTTTTGTAAGATAATTTTTGTTTATCTTTTAGCAACTCTCTGCCATATAATTTGCGTAAAGACCACCATTTTTTAGGCTCTGAACTATCT
>JBLHPX010000124.1:0-3366 GCA_047624545.1 Ulvibacter sp. | reverse complement strand
CACCGGGAATGCCAGCTTGAGAAATAATTTTTGACTCCTCTCTATGAAATTTGGCATTTAAAACCTTATGAGGTAATTTTTCTTTTTTCAGTAATTTTGATAATTGTTCAGAATTTTCAATGGTTACCGTTCCAACTAAAATTGGCTGTTTTTTAGCGTGACATTCCTTAATTTCCTCAACTATTGCTTTATATTTTTCAGCCTTAGTTTTGTAGATTTGATCATCGCCATCAATCCTATTGATTTGTCTGTGAGTTGGGATCTGAATAGTCTTAAGACTATATATTTCTTCAAATTCAGCCGCCTCAGTTAGTGCCGTACCGGTCATTCCAGACAATTTATCATATAAGCGGAAATAATTTTGGAAGGTGATAGATGAAAGGGTTTGATTCTCATTCTTTACTCTCAGACCTTCTTTCGCTTCCAATGCCTGATGTAATCCATCTGAGAATCTCCTACCCTCTTGCATTCTACCGGTAAATTCATCAATAATTACTAAATTACCATTTTTTACGATATAGTCGCTATTATTTTTAAATAATTTATGAGCTTTTAAGGCTTGATTAAAATGATGCATAATTGACATGTTTTCCACATCAAACAAGCTGGATTCTTTAGGTATTAAGTCATTTTCTTTTAATATAGATTCTGCATATTCAGATCCAGAGTCAGTTAAGAAAATATGACGAGACTTCTCGTCAATTTCATAACCAGTAACTGGCAATTCTGGTATCAACTTATTAACCTTTGCGTATGAGTCAGAGTTGTCGTTAGTGGGACCAGAAATAACTAACGGACTCCTTGATTCGTCAATTAAAATTGAATCTACTTCATCAATAATAGCAAAGTGACGACCAGTAGTCACTATGTCATCAAGAGAAAATTTCATGTTATCTCTTAAATAGTCAAACCCAAGCTCGTTATTGGTAGCATAGACAACGTCACATTGATAGGCTTTCTTACGCTCTTCATCTTCAATATCACCAGTTATACAGCCAACACTCATGCCTAAAAACTCATAAATTTTACCCATCCAGGCTGAATCTCTTTTTGCTAAATAGTCATTTACGGTAACGATGTGAACAGACTTTCCGGAAATTGCATTAAGGTATGAGGGTAAGGTCGAAACCAAAGTCTTACCTTCTCCTGTTTTCATTTCCGCTATCTTCCCTTGGTGTAAAATAATGCCACCAACGAGCTGAACATCAAAATGACGCATATTGAGCACCCTTTGACCAGCTTCACGAACTACAGCAAAAGCCTCTGGCAAAATTTTATCTAGTGTCTTACCTTTTTTAAACTCACCCCTAAAGAATTCTGTCTTTTTTTTCAAATCATCATCAGATAATTTTGATATTTCCTCTTCAAATAAGTTAATTTTATTAACTTCTGAATTAAAGGATTTAATGATTCGGTCATTAGCTGATCCAAAAATCTTTGTTAAAATAAAGTTAAGCATATTTATAATTTAGTTGAGGAATCTCTAAAAAACCCAGTAATACCAAAGCCTATCTTCATATAATACCAAAGTTTACCTATAATGCAACATTTATGCTTCTTATTTTTGGCCAAAAATTATCATAAAATTTAGCTAAATGTCGTATTATAGGTGAATTTTGGTATAATGTAATTTTAAATCCTGTTTTACTATTTTAGGCCAAACAAAGTTTGTCTTACAACATTTAAACCTCGTCCCCAATGTCCTACTTAGGTCAAAAGGATGCAGTTTAGTAGTTAAGAATTATTTTGTAACTTCTTATTGCCCATATAAATCAATACAGACCCGATAATTGCTGAAACAGCTGAAGCAACCATAACCCCAATTCTAACCTTATTTAAGGTCTCTGGATCAGTAAAGGCTAAATTACCAATAAATAAACTCATGGTAAAGCCGATGCCGGTCAAAAGTGCGACACCATAAAATTGCAAAACATTGGCCCCCTTAAAAAAATAAGCAATTTTTAACTTATTAATTAAAACAACCGCCGCAACTACTCCAATCTGCTTACCAACAAAAAGACCAAGAATTATTCCTGTAACCAAAGGATCTAATAAAATATCAAACGAAATACCATCAAAAACTATTCCAGCACTAGCAAAGGCAAAGATTGGTAATACAATGTAGTTTACCGGCTTGTGAAGAATGCTTTCAAGAAAATAAAGTGGAGCAATATTTTTACCCCCATGTTTTGACTTACACGGCAAAAACATCGCCAAAGTAACTCCGGCAATAGTTGCGTGAACTCCAGACTTTAGAATAAAGACCCACAAAATTGAACCTAAAATCAAATAGGGTATAGTGCTAGTAATCTGCTTGCGGTTTAAAATAAATAATAATAGAAACACAACAAATGAAAGCTCAATATATTTTACCGAGATGCTGTCACTATAAAAAATTGCGATAATTAAAATTGCCACCAGATCATCTATTACCGCGAGGGCAACTAAAAATACTTTTAAAGATTTTGGCACTCTATCGCCAAAAAGATTTAAAACGCCAATAGCAAAAGCAATATCAGTTGCGGTTGGAATAGCCCAACCCCTCATATTATATTCAAAACCATTATTTATGTAAGTAAAGATTAGGGCGGGACCAACAATACCACCAACAGCTGCAATCAGTGGTTTAATAATTGCTGAGCGGTTAGATAATTCGCCATTAATAATTTCATGCTTTAATTCTATGCCTATAAGAAAAAAAAATATTGCCATCAAGGCATCATCAACCCACAGTTTGACCGTCATTTCTTTAAATATACCAATAAAAGAAAGATTTAAATTTAATTTTGCATCAAAGAATGATTCATAATATGGTCTAAGCGGTGAATTAACAAAAACCATCGCCAGAATGGCAAATAACAATAAAATAACTCCACTAGAAGATTTGGATTTAAAAAAATTCTTTATTAATACCTTCATTTAAAACAAATTTATTACAATAATGATTTTTATAATACCAGTTTTAACCTTTAATGCTAAAAGTTTAGGTGGCATAGAGCTATGCCAAAAGAGGTACTTTATTAAAACTACGAACAGGAACTATAATTTATCAAAATATAATTGCAATTAACAAAGTAATAACAAATATTATCCATAATATATATGGGTTAACGATGCCGAGACCCAACTCACAAACTATGTTAAAAAACTAAAATAAACTGGGCACCATTGACTTACCATTATCTTTTGCAGGCCAATCATAAAAACTGTGTAAACAACTTTCTATTTTAGCTAATTTTCATCCCTAAATTTCTTAAAAATCTCTAGGAAATCTATCAGCAAAAATGATAGCAAATTGGTTCAATGCTTGTTTCCAACTATGGATTGGCATTGTCCATTTTTTCTCTATATTTCTTAAAGCTAAGT
>JBLHPX010000123.1:0-3380 GCA_047624545.1 Ulvibacter sp. | reverse complement strand
AACTCCCAAAGGAAAATTTTTAACTATAGATACCGCTTCAACTGACTTAAAAACTCACCATTTTTATCTTCATAAATAGCGCGGCCAATTATTACACCCTCAACGCCAAATTGTTTGATTGTAGAAATTTTATCAACATTAGAAATAGAATTAACGCCGCCAGAGGCGATAATAGGTATATTAGAATTTTCTGCAAGTATTTTTGTAGCCTCAATATTTACACCCTGCATTGTGCCGTCACGCATGATGTCAGTGTAAATAATAGCAGCAATTTTTGACTTAGAAAATTTTTGTGCTAGGTCAATAATTTTTACATCAGATTTTTTAACCCAACCGTCAATTGCTACAAAACCTTGTTTAGCATCAATACCGACAATTATCTGACCCGGAAACCTCTCTGCAGCCTCAATCACCAAATCAGGATTTGTCAAAGCCGCAGTTCCAATGATTACTCTTCTAACACCAATAGAAAGCCATTTTTCAATTTGCTCTAAATTCCTAATACCACCGCCAATTTGAACTGGAATCGTAACATTATTAACAATTTCTTGCACTATTTGACCGTTAATAGATGCTCCAACAATAGCACCATCTAAGTCAACAATATGAAGAAATTTAAAGCCGCTTTCTTCAAAAAACCTAGCTTGAGCTAATGGCGAGTCATTAAATATCGTTGCCTTTTTCATGTCTCCCTGATAAAGCCTGACGCATTTACCTTCTTTTAAATCAATTGCTGGATATATGTTCATTATGTTATTATAAAAATTGCTCCCTAATAATCCTCTCTTCCAAGGTGTGATCCTTATCAGATAAAATTCTAAAATCCCTACTTTTTAGTTGAAAAACCTCAACCTCTTTAATATTTTTAACCTCAAAAAAATCAGCAGAAGCACTTACTGGACGATTATATGGATCAGAAACCTTAAATTTAAAAACAGAATCTTCTGGTAAAATTGCGCCATTCCAACTTCTTGGTCTAAATGGGCTAATCGGAGTTAAAGCTAAAGATCTCGATCCAAATGGGATAATAGTTCCTTTCAATGATAAATTGTAGCCAGTACTACCGGCAGGAGTGGCCACCAAGATCCCATCGCATATTAACTGCTCCACCCTAACTTTATTATTAACATTTATTTCAATTTTTGCTGCTTGATTTTTTTGTCGCCATAAATATACATCATTAATTGCTATGTAGCTATGACAAATATTATCAACATCAATAGCGCGCATCTGTAGAGGGTAAAGGATAGTTTCAACAGATTCTTCGATAGATTTTAATAAATTGTCACTATCGAGATTCATCATAAAACCAACTGTACCATAATTAACGCCATATATTGGTATTTTTAAAAACTGATAAGTATGAAGGGAGTGCAGCAAAAAACCATCACCACCAAGAGTGACTAAGAGGTCTATTTCTTGATCTTTATTTGATTCATAATCAATAAAGCTAAATCTTTTTATAAGCTCCTTCTTTCTTTCAAAGGCACCCGGTTTAGTAGTTGAGATAATGCCAATTTTCTTATACTTCATATCCATTTATTAGTGATCTAGCCAAATTATAATACCAATTATCAAATTTAACCACATATTTAGCAAAAAGATTTTTCTTTTAGAAAAAAATAGAAAGGAAGTGTTGTAGTTAAGTTTGATTATTGGTACACTACAATAGTACCACCTCAATATAAAGTAGCTACTGTTGGAATCAATAATGATTTTGACAAAATTAGATTTAGAGGATAATATAAACAAACCCTTGAGCAATACTAATTATTATTTATGATTAAAGCAAAATCCTATATTGAAAATATAAAACCCTACATAGCTGGGAAAAGCAAAATTGGCAATAAGAATGTCATTAAATTATCATCTAACGAAAACTCTCTAGGTTCTAGTAATAAAGCTGTGGAGGCTTATAAAAATGCATCTGATCAACTTTTTCGCTATCCAGACGGACCATCCTCTGATCTTCGCGAGGCAATTTCTAAAAAATATAACATTGAAAAAGAAAGGATTACCTGTGGAGCAGGAAGTGATGAAATTATATCCTTATTGATTGAAGCTTTTGCTGGCGATGGAGATGCTATTATTCAAAGTGAGTATGGTTTTTTAATGTATCAAATCTCAGCAACAAAATTTGGTGCCAAAACCATTAAAGCCAAAGAGATAAATTTAAAAACTGATATCAATGAGATAATAAAACTAATTTCAAGCAAAACTAAAATTATCTTCATTGCAAACCCAAATAATCCAACAGGATCTTATATTAACAAGGTTGAGTTAGATAAATTAATTCAAAATACCCCAAAAAATATTATCATCGCTATGGATTTAGCTTACGCTGAATATATTGATGAAAATGACTATCCTAATATCATAGAATATGTTAAAAATTATGAAAATGTCATTATGATGAGAACATTTTCAAAAATTCACGGTCTAGCAGCCCTTCGTCTTGGCTGGTGTTACTCATCTCAATATATTGCCGATTCTTTAAATAAGGTTCGTGGCCCATTTAACGTCTCCATGGCGGCGCAAAAAGCTGGAATTGCAGCTATAAATGACATTGAATTCGTTAAAAAATCAAAAGATTACAATAAAAAACAGTTAGAATTTGTTAAAAATGAATTATTAAGATTAAATATCAAATTCTACACTTCTTTTGCTAATTTTATTTTAATTGATTTTAAAAATGAAAAAAATTGCCAAAAAATTAATCAATATTTATTAAATAACGGCATGATAATTAGGGATGTGAAAGCCTATAATTTGCCGTATTGCCTAAGGATGACTATTGGCACGATGGAGGAAAATAAAGAATTCATAAGGTTGCTTGAAAGTTTCTTCCAAAAAATTCTTTACCATAATAAAGTTTGTTGATGTCTTCGAAAAGCTCTAGCTTCTATTTAATTCTCTCAACATTGCCAAAAACGCCATGAAACCCATTGCGCTGCGGTAAAAATTACCTCTTAGCCGGACGGATAGCGAAAGAAAGGACTTACCTGAATTTTTTAGTATCAAATAAACTTTCCTGCTAATGATGCGGAACTAATTTCCATACTTAATGTGGGGTTAATTGCAGGCTCCAAAATTTGGCTTTTTCTCTTCAGTCCATGATGTATTGGTGTTTTCAGCAAAGGAGGTAGAGTTAACATTGTTACCACAAACATGCACACTCCAATCAGAAATATCTTGATTAAATGCAGATGCAAACTGAAACATATTCCCCATCCTAATAACATTACTTACATCCCAAACCGATATGTCTTGATTAAACGCAGATGCAATATAAAACATCCCAATCATATCAATAACATTACTTACATTCCACCCTGATATGTCTCCATTAAATGTAGATGCACCATGAAACATCTCACGCA
>JBLHPX010000122.1:0-3388 GCA_047624545.1 Ulvibacter sp. | reverse complement strand
ATATTTGTGACTTCAATGATAATTCTTTTGAGAATTATGACTTTTTAAATCAAAATTCAGAAAATTTTGCACAAGATAAGATAAGTGTTTCGAGTTTTACTCAAAAAAAGAAGTTTTTAGATCAAAATCTTAAAGGAAAAAGGGTTTTTCATCAAAAATTTGGCTATGGTTATGTCACTTCTCAAGATGATAAAAAATTTGAGATAAATTTCCAAAAGACAGGAACAAAATTAATTATGAAGCAGTTTGTTGAAGTTTGTTGATGTTGCGCCGCTAAATTCAACTCCCAATTCGAACAAAATCTATAATTTTTAAACCAAGGAATTTGATGCTAATTTTAACTTCTCATTCCAGACTTGATTAGGCGTTTTATATCATAATATTTTTCTTGGCATATTATACCAATTCTCACCTTTAAAATATACAAATTAAAACAGATTTTTTCTTTCTTTTTTTGTCCCTAAATCATCAAAAAGCCTTTCGCCCTGTTAACATGGGGCGGTCATTTTTTAATAATTGGGGACGGTCCCCTTTTGTTCGTGGTCATATTAATTTTATTAAATTTTAAAAAATAATAAAAATTATATCACATTGTTCGAATAGAATCTAGAACTTAGCATCTGGGCATTGGTATTATATCAGTCGAATAGTCAAAATTACCAGAAAGTAAGTAAAAAAATGAGGATGCCGCTGAAAGCTAAAGATTATGCAAAAATTAGGGTTTGTAATTTCAGTTGTATCTTTTTAAAAATTATAGATTTTGTTCGAATTAGTGGTTAAACTTAACATTTTTATGATAGGCTCAATTTACTATTCTATGATATGAGATATCGAAGCTCCACATCTTACTAATTTATCCTCTAATCTCTCATATCCCCTCTCTAAGTGATAAATTCGATCAATTACAGTTTCTCCCTCAGCAATTAGGGCGGCAATGACTAGAGAGACTGAAGCTCTGAGATCGGTTGCCATAACTCTTGTACCAGATAATTCTTTAACCGGATCTATTGTAGCAATATTACCATCTATAGAAATTTTTGCTCCCATACGGTTTAGCTCGGAAACATGCATAAATCTATTCTCAAAAATCTCTTCCTTAATTTTTGATGTTTTGTTAGCGATAATCATAAGAGCCATGAATTGCGCCTGCATATCCGTTGCCATACCCGGGAATGGACCAGTTGTAATATTTACTGAGTTAATATCTTTTCCAGCTCTAGTGGCCTCTATCATATCTGCACTGACATCCTTAATTTTTACCCCAGCTTGATTTAATTTTTCCAAGCATTCCTTATGAAAAATCTTAGAAGTAAGGCCTTTCATCCTAATTGACCCGTTAGTAATAGCGGCCATGATAGCATAACTACCTGCTTCTATTCTGTCTGGCATAATATGATGCTTCGCAGAATTAAGCTCTTTAACGCCAATAATTTGTATTTTTGAAGTACCTATTCCCTCAATTTTAGCTCCCATTTTTACCAAAGAATTAGCTAAATCAGTAATTTCTGGCTCTGTTGCAACATTTTCCAGAATCGTAACTCCCTTTGCTAAAGTAGCAGCCATCATTATATTTTGGGTTGCGCCAACAGATATTTTTTTAAAACAAATGTTTGCTCCTTTTAGTTTTCCTTTCGCTATTATATAGCCATCTATAATTGTAATATTTGCACCCATTTGTTCTAGTGCCGAAATATGTAAATCTACTGGACGAGCTCCAATCGCACAGCCACCGGGTAATGAGACTTTGGCATAGCCAAATCTTGCAACCAAAGGTCCTAAAATTAGAATAGAAGCTCTCATTTTTGAAACCAAATCGTAAGATCCGACAAAATTCTTAATGTTATTTGCTTTAAAGGAAATTACCCTACCATCATACCCAGAAACATCGCTTGTAAGCATTTTAACTTTAACCCCAATATCCAATAATAGAGTTGTAAGAGTTGAGATGTCAGAAACATGAGGAACGTTACTAAAAATAACTTCCTCCTTGGTTAATATAGAAGAAATTATAATTGGCAAGGCGGCATTTTTTGCCCCATAAATATTAATTTGACCATCTAGTTTTTTACCACCTCTAATTATCAGTTTTTTCATTATTATAAGCAATTATTATCAAAGGGGAATTTTCCTGCCCTTACTTCATTTTGGAATTTTTGAACTGAATTTGCAATCTCTGTGGATAAGTTGTGATATTTTTTAAGAAATTTCGGAGCAAAATCTTTGTTTAAACCCAAAAGATCATCAATAACCAGTATCTGACCATCACAAGATCTTGAGGCTCCTATTCCTATAGTAATTAAGTTAGAATTTTTTACAATTTGATCAGAAAGATTGGCCGGTATAGCCTCTATCACAAATGAAAAAACTCCAGAACTTTCTAGACATTGCGCAGTTTGTGCAATTTCTTTGGCTGAGTTTGGATCAATACCTTGATATTTATAGCCACCATATTTTTTAATATGTTGAGGCATGAGACCGATGTGACCCATGACATTAATACCATTTTTTACCAGATATGAAGCTGTTTCTAGCATTTTTTCATCGGTTTCTATTTTAATTGCGTCACAATCACTCTCTTCAACCATCTTCTTGGCATTATCAAGGGCCTGATCCCTTGATGATTCATAAGACCCAAAGGGTAAGTCAACAACTAAAAATGAATTATTGACGGCTTTTTTTACCGCCTTAGCATGATTAATCATCATTGACATAGGTACTGATAGCGTATCTTCCATGCCATATATTGTGGTTGCAACAGAATCTCCAACTAATATTATATCGCAAAATTGATCAATAATTTTAGCTATCGGATAAGTGTGCGCTGAGACACATACTAACGGAATATTTTCTTCCTTCTTTTTTATTAAATCCCTTATATTCACTGAATTTTTAAATATTGATTAATCTGAGAAAAGTTTGGTGACAAACTTAGGTTATCAATAGGTCCCGAGGCATTAAGAGCAAACCTCAGGGGAATAGTTTTCCTATTTGGGGTAACGGCTATTATAATACTATTATGACCAATATTAATCTGATTATTTTTTAAATCCAAAGTTCCACTAGTAATGCTATTTAAACCAACAGATTCTGTATTAATATAAATTTCTTTTTTGACATCATTAGGTCTTATGTCTATAGATCCCGTAACTTTTCTAAAAATTGTTTTGGCTGAATCTGATAATATTATATCTTTTACGTTATTTATTGAATTTGGGTCTTTATTAATTTCAATCAACAAATCTCCTATACCAAATTTCTTCATAACAACCCCCACAGAGGTAAACTTAGCCTGTAGGTTAAGATTTTTATAGAATTCTTCTCGATTTTTGGCATAGCTCATTATAATGCCACTTACGTTAGATTTGGACTCAATGTTACTGATGTTAAA
>JBLHPX010000121.1:0-3491 GCA_047624545.1 Ulvibacter sp. | reverse complement strand
ACGAGTTATTAGTGAGGTTTGGCACCGCTTTTCAGACCAATGCCCCCGATAATCAATATAGAACTGCCGACGTTCCAACTGGTGATGCCTATTGGTTAAGTACGGGTATTAATTATGATTTTGGCAATGATCTATCTCTAGACGCATCTTATGTGCACCAATTTTATGAAAATGTTAAGGTTAATAATAACGGGTTAAGTGTTAAATATAGAACTCAAGTTAACATCTTTTCTTTTGGTTTAAAGAAAACTTTTTAAACTTAATAATTGTTTAATAATCTTTTAGAAAAATATAAAATTACAATTAATGAGATAATCATCGATCATAATTTAATTGTTAATTTTACCCAAATTCTTAAAAAATTTAATTTAGATTTGGCAGATATTTTGATTGTTACTGATCAAAATATCTACCCTCAAATTAAAAATCTTCTTCCATTAAATATCGATCTAGTAATCTTAGATAATCCAAAACCTGACGAAGAATCTATTGCAAAAATTATTACCGAATCTTGCAATAAAAAAGCTACTATTGGCTTTGGTTCTGGTACTATCAATGATTTATGTAAGATTTCTAGCTATAGAAATAATATCCCATATATTATTTTTGCTAGTGCTGTATCCATGAATGGCTACGCTTCTAAAAATGCTTCAATCATTACGTCTGGTAGAAAAAATTCTCTTTTGGCGCACTTACCAATTGCAATTTATTTTGATCTTGATCTTTTAATTAACTCTCCAGAGAGGATGATTCGCGCTGGAATAGGTGACAGTATTTGCATTTCAACCTGTAGATTTGACTGGCTTTTATCTCACCTACTTCTTGATACTTATTATAATGTAGAGGCTTTTGATTTGGTCAGCGACCTATATCAAAAATTATTACATTATGATGGTAAAATTAAGGATAAGGAGTTCATTACTTTATTAGCTAAAATTCTTATTAATTCTGGTATTTCTATGGCAATTTCAGGAGGAAGTTATCCAGCAAGTCAATCTGAACATCTGATAGCTCATTATTTAGAAATTAAATATCCAAAAATAATGGAAAAATCTTTGCATGGTGAGCAAATTGCTATTACTAGCCTGATTATCGCTAAAATGCAGGAAGAGTTTTTAAATTTATTAAATTTTCAAACCAAAGTTTCGGACATTAATTTTGACTATTTTAAAAAAATATTTAATCAGGATTTAGCTATATATTTTTGGAGTGAATTTAGTAGTAAAATTATTAATCAAGAGAGATCTAAGATAATTAATGGTAAGCTAAAAGATTTTCAAAGCTTAACCTCAAAGCTTTCCAGGGAATTTATATCTCATGATAAGATATTACAAATATCAAATCATTTTTCCTTACCTCAAAAATATTGTGATATTGGTTTAAGTGAAGACATATATTTGGAGGCTATAAAAAATGCTAACTTAATTAGAAATAGATTTACAATTTTAGATTTATTTTATAATATAGGTAGGTAATGTCATTTCCCACCTATAACACTGAGTAAACAATAGTATAAATCTAGCTTCGTCTTTTAAGTTTATAATTACCAAAAAGCCTTATACCCTATTAACATATGGCAGTCGTTTTTTGACAATTTTAACCTTAAAATATTTTTGCTACATAATGTATTATAAATGGGAAATGATATAGTGCAATTATCACGAGAAGTACTAAATTAACATTAAAGAAGTTTATCAATGGATAGTAAGAATCGTGATATTTTAGAGCAAGGTTTATTTAAAGAGGTTGAACAGAATGAAAAAATATGCTTACTATGCAGAATCAATAATGACAACCCATACTTTATTGAAATAATATACCTAAATCAAAAGTTTATTAACTATTTTGGCTATGATCCTGATAATATTATTGGCGAAGGTTTTGACTCTATATTAGATCATGATGATGATAACCTAACTCATATCGTTGAATATAACAATATTGCTAAAAATATTGCAAAAGTATCAAAATTAAATTTTTCTTTAGATATTTATAATGTAGATAATCATCCAGAAAAGTTTGAAGTTAATTTTGACTCCATATCTAAATATAATAGTAAGTATTGCTTATTCTCTCTTTTTTCTGGTGGCAATTCTGTCGAAATTTCAAGTAAAAAAACTTCATCAGGGCAGGGGGGTTTGGTTCATAATCTAGAAAGAGTCTTGAGAAGTGAAAAATTACTTAGAGTTTTGAGTGATCTGATGTTAAAGGATGAGCCTATTAGTGAAATAGCTTATAAGGCATTAAAGGCTTTGTGTAATAATTTTAAAATTGATAGAGCAATTTTATGTCAGTTTAATGGTCAGGATGTTAATCTAATTTGTGAATTTTGTGGTGATAATACCCTTTCCATCGTAAATTGCCCTGATTCAAATGATAGATTCGAGGTAGTTAAGAGATATTTTAATTTCCATAATAGTGTATTTCCTAGACTCTTTGTGTCCAAGGAGACAGAAAATGTAATAGTCGAGGACATTAGTCATGATGAGGTATTCTATGATATAAAAGATATTTGCAGTCAGTTTCACATTGCTTCACAATTTTGCTTATCGACTCCAATTGATGACAACTCAAATATGGGTTTATTTCTGCATCAGGGCAGTATTAAAAAATGGAACAATGAGGAAGTTGAAATAATAAGTACAATATCAAACCAACTATCTGTTGCTATTCAAAAATCAGTATATCTTGACAAGGTTATGGAATCTAACAGAGAATTGTTGAAAAAAAGTACAGCTCTTAAGAACTCATTGAATGAGGAAAAAAAAATGCGCATGATTCAAAATGAATTTATTGCCATGGCTTCGCACGAATTTAAAACACCTTTACAAATCATCGACTCTTCTCGAGAAATTTTATTAAGAAGGTTAAGAGGTAATAAACTAACTGCTGAAAATGGCGGTGAAGATCTGTTAAAAATTAAAAATGCAATTTTAAGATTACATAATTTAATTAGCAGCACTCTTGATCTTTCTCAGATTGCAATGAGTGATGGAGATTTAGATCCAAACATAGAATCTGTTTCAATTAAAGGCCTTATTTACAATATAATCGAACAAAATAAAGAAATCTATGTAAAGAAAAATATTGATATTCAGATGAGCATTGATAAGTTGCCAGACGAGTATTTTGCTGATGAAAAAATGCTGGATCATTGTCTTACTAATATTATAGGCAATGCCGTTAAATATTCTCCAGAAAATTCTGTTATTAAGATCTTGGGAACTAAAGTAGAAAGTAAGGTTTTAATTAAAGTGGTAGATAGTGGCATGGGAATACCGAAGGCTGATTTAAAGAAAGTAGGTGAAAAATTTTTTAGAGCTAAGAATACTTTAAAAATATCAGGAACTGGAATAGGATTATACCTTACTAAATATTTTATTAAATTACATGGTGGTGAGGTTTTAATTCAGAGTATAGAAGGTAGAGGTACCGAGGTAACAACCGTTTTGCCGGTAAAAATTAACGAAGAATAGTGATCATTATAATAT
>JBLHPX010000120.1:0-3505 GCA_047624545.1 Ulvibacter sp. | reverse complement strand
GATGATATCCATTCTATAGCTGGAGAGAGGACGGATTTAGTTAGTCAGGATATTTTAATTGATAAAATTAAAGAAGCGGGACAGGATACTGTTTTAAAATTAGAAAATAAAAGAGATCTGGCAAAGATTACCAAAAAATATATTTCTGCCGGGGATCTAATTTTATGCTCTGGCGCTGGAACTATTACTGATATGGCCAGAAATTTAGAAAAAGAATTAGAAGATTTAGATGGATAATATAGAAATCAGAGATATAAGTGGAGACGAAATTGTTGATTCTTATTATTTAATTACTCAATCATATCTCGACCTTACTAAAGAAGAGTATGCCGTAACTGTCAAAGAGATGATGGAACTTAGTAATTTTAAAATGATCGGAGCCTTTATGGATAAGAAAATTATTGGAATTTCAGGATATGTTATTTCAAGAATGTTTTATTGCGCTAAATTTTTAAGGATTTCAAACTTAATTATTGATAAAGAGTGTCGAAATAAAAGAATTGGCACTAAAATGATTTATTTTTTGGAAGAAAAAGCTAGAAATAACAATTGTAAGCATATAATATTAGATTCTTTTATTGGCAATAAAAAATCTCACTCTCTTTATTTTAGGGAAGATTTTTTTATTAGAGGTTTTCACTTTATGAAACAATTATAAATTATGGTAAAAGTTTCCGTTATCTATCATAGTGGCTTTGGTCACACCGAAATTCAGGCTAAAGCTGTTTTCGATGGCGTCCTATCTTCTGGCGGCGTTGAGGCTCAGTTAGTAAAGGCTGAGGACGCTATTATAGATATTAATCAGTTTGATGATAGTGATGCTATTATTTTTGGCTCTCCAACTTATATGGGTTCAGTTTCTGCTAAATTTAAAGAATTTATGGACACATCTTCTAAAATTTGGATGAAGCAGGGCTGGAAAGATAAGGTTGCCGCAGGTTTTACTAATTCTTATAGCTTAAGCGGCGACAAGTTAAATACCTTAGTACAGATTGGAATTTATGCTATGCAACATAGTATGATTTGGGTTGGGTTAGGTCACATGAACACTTGTGCAAATGGTCAACAAGGAAAGGCTGAAGAAATTAATAGGATGGGTTCTTTTTTTGGTGCAATGGCCCAATCTGATAATCAGTCAACTGATGTCACTCCTCCATCTGGTGATATTGAGACGGCAAAAATTCTTGGTAAAAGGGTTGCTGACTTAACTAAAAAATTTAAATCTTATAATGATACAATCTAGTTGGAGTAAAAATTCTTGGAGAGAGTTTCCTATTAAACAGCAGCCAACATACCCCGATCAAAAGTCTTTGAAAGAGGTTGAAGAGCAACTATCTAACTATCCTCGCCTCGTTTCTTGTGGAGAAGTTAATAATTTAAAATCGGAATTGTCTGACGTTTGCAATGGCAAGGCTTTTTTATTGCAGGGAGGAGATTGTGCCGAGAGTTTTACTGAATTTAGTCGTCATAATATTAAAAGTTTTTTTAGAACTATTTTACAAATGACTGTTGCGCTTCTTTATGGCGCCGAGAAGCCTATTGTTAAAATTGGTCGGATTGCTGGTCAATATGCAAAACCAAGATCAACAGATTTTGAAGAAGTCTCTGGCATAAAAGCCCCAAGTTATCGTGGTGACATCGTTAATTCTTTAGAATTTAACGAACAAGCAAGAACTCCAGATCCAAAAAGATTAATTGAAGCTTACTTTCACTCTGCCGCCACTATGAATTATCTTAAATCCTTAGCCAATGGTGGCTACGCCAGTTTAAATAATATTGAAAAGTGGAATTCAGAGTTCGCTTTAACTTTAAAAAATAACAAAATTGAAGAAATCATTGAAAACGTTAATAAGTCAATAAAATTTTTAAAAAATTGTGGCGTCGATATTGATCAAACCACTAATTTGAACCGCGCTGAGTTTTATACCTCGCACGAGGCTTTACTTTTAAATTATGAAGAAGCTTTCACGAGGAAGATGAGCGATGGTAAGTATTATGATCTGTCTTCTCATTTTTTATGGATCGGCGATAGAACGAGAAGTCCTGATGAGGCTCATGTAGAGTTTTTAAGAGGTATTGAAAATCCCGTTGCTTTTAAAGTTGGTCCAAAAATCACTAAGGATGATATTATTAAGTTGATTGACATTTTAAACCCAAATAATACTCCTGGTAAGTTGACTTTAATTTCTCGTATGGGAGCTGATAATGTCGAAGAGTTGCTGCCTCCATTGGTGGAGTTTGTAAAAAATGAGGGTAGAAATGTTATTTGGTCATGTGATCCAATGCATGGCAATATTATAAAAACTTCAAATAATTATAAAACTAGAAAATTTAATGATATTTTGAGTGAAATTAAGTCATTTACTAGAATCCACAAATCAATTGGTACTTATGCTGGAGGTGTGCATTTTGAAATGACTGGCCAAGATGTTACGGAATGTTTAGGAGGTAATCAGGATATATCTGAAGATATTTTAAAGGAGAGATATAAAACTCATTGTGACCCCAGGTTAAACTCTTCTCAAAGTTTGGAATTGGCTTTTTTAATTATTGAGGAGTTAAGAGATAGATAATAATTGCATTTAGCGCTTATTCCGCAGATCAAGGAAATATTGACAATTCATCTTCTTCTTGCCCAGATTGATATAGACCTTAGGGTAAATCGTATCATAGGTATTTCTGGACTTGACCCTTATATTTCAGACATCGTCACTCCTCTTGCATACATAGAGATAATATTATCATCACAATTGCTTGCGATTGCAACTTCTTACCTAAAAATAATATTTTAAGTAAAACTGAGAATCTATTTTGTCTTTTTCCTATTATTTGAGGTTCAAAAGATCCATTTCAATCTCTTGGAGAGTTAATGTTAAATTCTCCATTATCAGTTATTACTCTTTTTGATCCATGGCCGTTACGGTAAATTATTATTTGATTTATAGCAATTCCCATCTTTAAAGAAGTTTGTATTAATGCTTTCTTTAGTTGTTTTAGTAAGCCATTAGAGCCGATTAATTCTTCTGGATTTTGATGATTGTAATCTTTTAGGATTTCATCTAGTAATTCTTCATTAAAATTAGAAGAACTGTTATCTTGATTCTTACTTTTTGAATTAAGTTTATTTCTTATTTGAGTCATGATTTATATGTAAATGAGTTAATAAAAATTGTCATTTACACAGTTTTTATGATAGACTCTTCCATACTGATTATTACCTTCTTGTTATTCTTATAATCCTAATTCTTAGGGTCTAACTATTTAAGAGGACGGGATCTCTCACAGGATTTTATAGAGCTCATTTTTCGATTCTCAAGATACCCCCTACCTCAAATCTAAGAATTTTTGTTCCGTGTCAAAATTAGAGTTATTCTGATTTATAGGTGTAAAGTTATACTCTCCATAAAGTTGACTATAATTGAACATTACCTCCATTTGGGCTATTTAGGAATTTAATTTCTTCCTTCGTCGTTTGGTGTTACAGAACTATATATTTCAGACCAAC
>JBLHPX010000119.1:0-3536 GCA_047624545.1 Ulvibacter sp. | reverse complement strand
TAACATTACCAATCTCACACACATCCCTAAAATCTCTAACAAAAATATTTCCGATTTGACCACCAATCATTCTGGAGTCTGGCATAGAAGAAAATTTATTACAGGAATTTAAAAAAGAAATTAAAGCTGGAGCGTGGTCATCCTTATCCCAATTATTTAAATCAGCAAAACTAACTCTTTTTAAATTTACATCTCCACTGCCATAAATTACCAAATCTGAAATACAGGAAGTAATAAAAAATAAGGTTATTAAAGATATGATTATGAATGATTTTTTAAATAGCATTTGATATTTAGTTTATTTACATCGAAACTGTTTGCCTACCCCACCAAAGTAGTGAAGCCACTTTGACTACCCTATCCGTAAGGCGAGTTAAAAACTTAGTTTGTTTTTTAATTTTGATGCAATACATATCTCAAAAGAGATAAAGCTGTCTCTTTATGACTAGAATTATCAAAACTGGACAGGCAATTTTCTGCTTTATTAATGTAATTTCGGGCTAACTCTTTAGACTCTAATATAATATTATATTTAGATATCATAGATATGAGATTGTCAAAATCATTATTCAAAACTCTATTATAATTTGGCTCAAATATCTTTTTTAAAAAATCTTTCTCATCATCGTCGCAAATATTATTTAACAATATGATCGGAAGAGTGATCTTCCCTTCAACGAAATCATCTGCAATATTTTTTCCTATCTTTTCCTTATTGGAGTTATAATCTAAGACATCATCCATGATTTGAAACGCCATTCCTAAATTTTTACCAAAATCTTTTAATAAATTAATTTGATCCTGATTGGCACCAGATAATATAGACCCAGCTTCGGTTGCAACTGAAAATAAAATAGCAGTTTTAGCATAAATAATATCTAAATATTGTTGTTTACCAATATTAATGTTACCAATACTCGATAATTGAGATATTTCGCCATTCGACATTATTTTTGAGGCATCAGCGATTGATTTTAATATGTCTACCTGACCAACCTCAATAATAATTTGAAAAGAAGTTGCCAAAAGAAGGTCTCCTGACAAGATTCCAGCTTTATTTCCCCATTTATAATTAGCTGTTTTTCTACCCCTTCTTAACTTACTATCATCAATTACATCATCATGTAATAAGGTTGCATTATGTAACAACTCAATTGCTGCCGCAATTTTTAAATAATTAATATCTTTATTAGAATCAGACAACATGTTATTGGCAATAATAACCAGTAAAGGTCTAATCCTCTTACCACCAAAAGATACTAGATTTTCTATAATCTTATTAGCAAGATCAGAATTTCCTTTAGATCTATCAGTTAAAACATTATTAATGATAGCTAGTTGATCCCTGTATGAGTTATGGATAGTTGTAAAAATATTTACCAAAATTATCTAAAATTAATAAATTGCAAAGATACATCTAGATCGGAGGATTTAATTTTTGACATCATATCCTGTAAATCATCTATTTTTTTACCAACAATCCTAACTTCATCACCATGAATTGAAGCTTGAACTTTTAGCTTAGAATCCTTTACTATTTTTATAATTTTTTTTGAATTATCCTTGTCAATACCTTGGATAATTTTAATATTTTGACCAACATTCTGACCTCCCATTTTTTCTACCTCTTCAAAAGAAAAAAAATTTATATCTATACTTCTTTTGGTAGCATAAACTTTTAGAGAAGATCCTATCTGCTCTAATTTATAATCATCTTCAGCTTTAATTTTAATACATTCTTCTTTTTTGTTTAATTCTACGGTAAAAGTGGAACCTTTGAAATCATAGCGATTACTAAGCTCTCTATTAACACTATTTACTATGTTATCAATTTCTTGATAATCAACCTTAGATACAATATCAAAACTAGACATACTTATAAATTATTTTGATTAATATTAATTGTCAGGTAAGAATGTTTTGACATGATGCTTATTTTGATATAATATGTTTATCCTTATATTTATTACCATCCTCTAACATCCATTTAAAACTACTTTTAACCTCGTCAGAATAAAATACACCAGTAACAAAGGATGTAGATACCATTATAAGTACCACGATAAGATAAGAAATTTTATTCATTTTCTTTCTTCTCCTTAACTTCTCTTTTTTTAAACTCTCCCTCTATAGAGGCGCCATCTTCAACAATTAAAGAATTATAAGAAAACTTTCCAGTTACGACGGCTTTTTTGGAAACTTTGATATTATTAACATCTAAATCTCCAGAAAAACTACCTTGAATATCAATTGAATTGGCAGATATAGTGCCTTCACACGAACCTTTTTCTCTAATAATAATTGATCTAGAAATTATAGATCCATTTATTTTACCTTCAACCTCAATACAGCCAAAGCTCTTCAAACTACCCTCAATATACATATTGGCAGAAATTATAGAGGGCATAGAAGATTTAATAATTCCACCAGATCTATCAATCATATCATTTATTTTTTTACGAACCTTTTGCATATTATATTACATTTAAAAAACCTTTTGACCAACCTTTAAAAACTTTTTAGGATCAACGGGTTTGTCCTTATAGCGAACCTCGTAATGAAGGTGGTGACCCGTACTTCTTCCTGTGTTACCCTGTCTTCCTATTACCTGACCCTTACTAACAAAATCACCATTCTTGACATTAATTTTATTCAAATGAGCATATCTGGTTTTAACATCAAACCCATGATCAATTGTTATCATATTACCATAATCATAGAATTTACCAGCAAAAATCACCTTACCAGGGGATGGAGATATTATGTTTTCATTTAAAGAAGAACCAACAAAGTCGGTGCCTCTATGCATGGCCCTCTGATTATTTATCGGGTCAGATCTGCGGCCAAAATTACTAGATATGTAGTAATTTTTCATAGGCTTTGATATTGGCAGATAATTTAATACTGCCTCAAGATCACTCAAATACTTAACCTTATTATTAATTCTTAAAGTATCATTTGTTTGACTGGTTTTGAAACTGAAACTATCATCTTCAATAGGTCCGCCTTGAGGAATTTTACCACTGACACCCTGTCCAAGCAAGACTACGTCGCTATTATCAACATCAGAACCCTCCTTTTCTATATGACCATCAGAAAAGTCAATTCCAGTCAACAACAGCGTCTCTTCTAAACTCTCAATTCTTGATTGTACCAACCTAAATATATCACCTTGCAGAAGTTTAGTCTCCACTACTTTATTAAGAGTTTTTTGCCCTCTGTCACTTAATTCAATAGATTCAAAAGCGTCCCTTAACTTATCAGTAGCTAAGTTGCTCAATTTTGGTGTAGAATTTTTACTATTTATGTGCTCATAAGTAGATATCGTGTTAAAATAACTACCGACCTTTGTTAAGTAAGAATTTAAAGAAATAATTTCTGTTTCAAAATGGTCGTTGGCTTTTCTCAAATTTAATATTTGGTTGTTTTTTTCAGCCATCATGTTGTCATGATTCCAAGATTTTATAAATAAAAAGGAAATCAATATAAGCAGTAAGAATATTGCTATTTGCAACGAAGAACTTAAATGATAATTT
>JBLHPX010000118.1:0-3560 GCA_047624545.1 Ulvibacter sp. | reverse complement strand
CTGGAAGTGACTTAAAAAGTTCTGGTTTTTCTGATACAACAGCTAAACAAAACTCTTTATTATTCTTGATATTCCTTGGAAGTGACTTAAAAAGTTCTGGATTTTCGAGTACAACAGCTAAACAAAACGTTGCATTACACTGATATCTTCTGGAATGGACTCAAAAAGTTCTGGATTGTCGAGTATGGCAAGTAAACAAAACTCTTTATCATTCTTGATATCCTCTGGAAGTGACTCAAAAAGTTCTGGTTTTTCTAATACAACAGCTAAACAAAACTCTTTATTATTCTTGATATTCTCTGGAAGTGACTCAAAAAGTTCTGGATTTTCGAGTACAACAGCTAAACAAAACGTTGCATTACCCCTGATATCTTCTGGAATTGACTTAAGAACATCTATTGACATTTTTAACGATAATTTGTCAAATACTTCTTGATTTGCCACTGCAACAAACGAGCAAAAATTTATACTCTCTTTGAAATTCTTTGGTAATTGACTAAAAAATTTTATCTCTTCTTTTACCAACTCTAAACAGAATATTTCATGATTTTTAATATCTTCTGGTAATTTTTGATATAGTAATAGTTTTCGCTTTACAGGATCTAAGCATGCCCTCATATTTTCCGGATGATGGACTGACATCAATTCTTTCGTCAAGATTGTAACCAAACTTAGGAAAGTATTGTCATCATCACCACAGTTCAATAGTCGAACTAAGAATTGATTATTATTTTTTGTACCTTCCGAGATATAACGAAGGAGGTCTGGAAATCTTCTTAAGATCCCTCCAGAGTGAAGGTGTTTTTGATCATCAGTCATGTTAACAAGCAACGTCTCCGACGACTCTTCTGAATACAAATTACATAAATTTTTTTTCTTACCAGCATATTTTGGCATATTGTCAATATGATAACCTTTATCACCCCTAGCTACATATTGTAAATTCATTTCCTGCACACCTCCTGCAAACAATGTTTCTAAAGTCATATCCAGATCCAAGATATCGTTTGTACCCTGTATTAGTAATTGTATTGGAGCATTCGCTTTTAACTTAGAAAATAATTCTACAGAAAGATCCAGAACGTCACTTACCTCCTGACCCTCTAAATAAAAACGACCTTCTCCCTCTTCGCTTACAGCTACTATAGTCTGATTATTAGACATAGAGAAGACTTTTAATGCTATTGTTCTTATTAGCATAATTTTATTTATATATTATTTAAAAATCCTTTAATGGTTCTTTCCATAGACTCATTTTTAACTAAAAAGGAGTCGTGTCCATGATAACTCTCAATATTAACATAACTAACATTAAGTCCTGCAATATTTAATTTTTGAGATAAAATCTGCAACTCCGATGGTGGAAAAAGCCAATCATCAGAAAAGCTGATCAAACAAAATTTTATCTTACTATCAGAAAAAATTTCTGTCAAATCCTGCTCCCTATCCTTCTCCAAATCAAAATAATCCATAGCTTTTGAAATAAAAAGATAAGAGTTTGGATCGTATCTTGAAATAAACGCACTACCTTGATGATCTAAATAACTTTCAATCTGAAAATCAATATCAAATTGATAAGAAAGCTCCCTCTTCTCTTGTAAATTTCTACCAAATTTTCTTTGTAAAGACGCTTTTGACATGTAAGTAATATGAGCCGCCATTCTAGCAACTGCAAGTCCTTTTTCTGGAAATGTTTTTTCCTCTAAATAATTTCCCGATCTCCAATCAGAATCAGCCATGATTGCCTTACGACCAATTTCATTAAAAGCAATATTTTCAACATTATGACGAAAAGAGGTGGCAAGAGGAATAACAGATCTAACCATTTCTGGATAAGAAGCAGCCCATTCAAGAACCTGAAAACCGCCCATAGAGCCACCAATTACTGAAAATAATTCTTTTATTTCAAGATGATCAATTAGTAGTTTTTGCGCCCTGACCATATCAGAAATAGTGATAATTGGAAAATTAGCGCCATAAATTTTACCATCCTCTGGGTTGACATCTTTTGGACCAAATGACCCCATACAACTGCCAATAACATTAGAACAAATAACAAAATATTTTGCAGTATCGACAGCTTTATCTTTACCAATTACTTCATTCCACCAACCCTCTTTGCCAGTGATAGGATTATTTGATGCCACATATTGATCTCCCGTGAAAGCGTGACAGATTAGAATTGCATTTGTTTTTTCTTTATTTAGCTTTCCATAGGTTTGATAAGCGATATTAAAATTTGAAATATTTTTTCCACAATCAAGAGGCAACTCATTGTCTTTGGCAAGATTTAGAATATTACCTATTTGATATTTTTTAAATTTTGGCCCAAAAGTTGAATTAATTAACATAGATAATTTAAAAAATAAGGTTTCTTAGTGTTCTCGATAGGATCAATATTACAATAAAATTAAACCTCCTGCAACTCCCATAATTTTTTATAGAGACTATTTTCGCCTTTGATCAGATCATCATGAGTTCCTATTTGCTCTACCCTACCCTGACTCATTATGATGATTCTATCCATATTTTTTAGCGTAGATAGGCGATGAGCAATAGCAATAACAGTTTTAGATTTATCCTTAATCAATAGGTCTAAACTTTTTTGAATTACTTTTTCTGTCTTGGAGTCGAGGGAAGAGGTAGCTTCATCTAAAATTAAAATTGGAGCATCTTTTAAAATTGCCCTAGCGATAGCTATCCTCTGCCTCTGGCCACCACTAACTTTAATACCCCTCTCGCCCACAATAGAATTGTAACCCCCCTTCATCTCCATAATATCATCATGAATTTTAGCTTTCTTGCACGCTTCAATTACCTCCTTTTTTGTAGCCTTATATTTAGCAATTTGTAAATTTTCTAAAATTGTACGATGAAACATAGTGATATCTTGAGGAATAAGAGAAATATGAGATCTCAAAGAATCTTGAGTAAAATTTTTGATATTTATGTCATCAATTTTAATTTCACCATGATAAATATCAAAATATCTAATAAGACTTTTAATTAAAGTAGTTTTTCCATCCCCAGAATAACCAACTATACCAATTTTTTCGCCAGATTTTATCTTTAAATTAAAGTTATTTAGAATTTTTTTACTGTAATCATCATAAGAAAAACAAACATTCTTAAATTCTATCTCTCCCTCAATCTTCTTAATAATTTTAGCTGATTTATCATCAACAATATCGTATTTTTCATTAATAAAAGCGTAGGAAGCCTTTATCCCAGCAATTGAAGGATTAATATGAAATAAAATTGAATCTAAAATATTACTCACTTCACCATGTAATTTTAACATTAACATAGTAGTGAAGGCAAAACTGCCAACTGAAATTTGATCATTTTGATACAAATATGCTAAAAGATAAATTTGCACTGCTGACATAATGACAATCATGATTGTGTCAGTACTATCGACCCAAAAAGCATCAAATTTACGCACTTTTTTATCCCAATTTTGCCTCTCTAAAAGAGAAGGAGTTAATTTTAACTTAAATTCGTTAATTAAATTTCCGACAATTTTAATGCCAAAAATGTTAGAAATAGAATCATTAATA
>JBLHPX010000117.1:0-3567 GCA_047624545.1 Ulvibacter sp. | reverse complement strand
CTAAATAATTATTAGCAGAGTGAGTTCAAATTCGATTGTAAAAAACTTCAATATATTCAAATATTATATTTTTAGCTTCCTGTCTATTTTTAAATTGATGATGGTTGGTTAATTCTGTTTTTAAAGTGTGGAACAATGATTCTGCAACTGAATTATCCCAGCAATTACCTTTCCTGCTCATGCTCTGAATAATTACATGATCTTTTGGAATATTTCTGTGAGATTCTGAAGCATATTGATTACCTCTGTCGGAATGTTAAATTAATCTTTTTTTTGGTTTTCTTTTAAATAGGGCTATTGTTAGAACGTCATTAACAAGTTCTGATCTCATATTATGAGATTTATTAGTATTTGATTGATTGCTTATCCATGTATGTAGAGTATTGATGTTAACCCCTAAATCTTTAGCTGTATGAGATATTTGCTGCTTTGATTTAATTACTAATTTTACAGAAGAAGATCTAAATTCTGAAGAGTAATTATTGCGCTTTTGATGGGACATAATTTTGATTTATTTTTGTTAAAAATCTGTCAGGTAAAGCGTAGTTACATCATAAGTTCTTTAGCTTTAGGAAAGTTTTTTAATAAATTCTTCCAAACTTAAAACTTCCTCCTTCTTACTTCCAAACTCTCTAATACTTATTGTATTTTCATCAACCTCCTTCTGCCCAACGATAGCAATATATGGAATTTTTTGTAAAGAATGTTCCCTAATTTTGTAATTAATCTTTTCAGAACGAAGATCTATCTTGACGCGAAAACCATTCTCTTGTAGATCATTTAAAACATCTTTGGCATAATCGTCAAATTTATTACTAATAGTTGCTACCACAACCTGCACTGGAGAAAGCCATAACGGAAAGGCGCCTGCAGTATTTTCAATTAGAATACCAATAAATCTTTCTAAGGTTCCCAAAATTGCCCTATGAAGCATTACTGGATTCTTTTTCGATCCATCTCTATCAATGTAAGTCGCGCCAAGTCTTTTAGGCATAATAAAATCAACTTGCAAAGTGCCGCATTGCCAATCGCGGCCTATGGCATCAGTTAATACAAATTCTAATTTTGGCCCATAAAAAGCACCCTCCCCTTCATTAATTTCATATTCTAAACCTGCCTTTTGCACCGCTTCTCTGAGGGCTTTTTCAGACTTATCCCATGTCTCGTCACTTCCAACCCTGACTTCCGGTCTAGTTGAAAATTTTACTTTTACCTCATTAAATCCAAAATCATGATAAACTTCTTGTAACAACTTACAAAAAGTAACGGTTTCATCGTTAATTTGATCTTCTTCACAAAAAATATGAGCATCATCTTGATTAAAAGCCCTAACTCTCATTATTCCATGTAAAGATCCAGAGGATTCGTTTCTATGGCAACAACCAAACTCCGCCATTCTAAGAGGTAAATCGCGATATGAGGTAAGTTTTTGATTAAAAATTTGGATATGAGCCGGGCAATTCATGGGTTTAATAGCCAGCGTCCTATCTTCACTCTCGGCAATAAACATATTTTCCTTGAACTTGTCCCAATGGCCAGATTTTTCCCACAAGACTCTATCAATTAATTGTGGAGTTTTAACCTCAATGTAACCATTACTTTTAATCTTTCTTCTAATGTAATTTTCGATAGTGAGGTATAATTCATAACCTTTTTCATGCCAAAAAACTGAACCAGTCGCTTCTTCCTGAATATGAAACAAATCTAACTCCTTACCCAATTTACGATGATCTCTTTTTTCTGCCTCCTCTAATCTATGTAAATGTTGATCAAGATCTTCTTGACTTAAAAAGGCGGTTCCATAAATTCTTTGTAACATTTCATTATTAGAATCACCACGCCAATAAGCACCAGCTAATTTTAAAAGCTTAAAATATTTTACATAAGAGGTTGATGGCAAATGCGGTCCACGACAAAGATCAATAAAATTACCCTGACGATAAAGGGTTACTTCTTCATCTTTTGGTAAATCTTGAATAATTTCTGCCTTATATTTTTCACCCTTTTCTAGAAAAAATTTAATTGCCTGATCACGATCCCAAACCTCCCTAACTAATTTTTCATTTCTTTTAACAATTTTGCGCATTTGTTTGTCAATCTTTTCTATATCGACTATTGTAAAAGGTTCTTTCGTTGCAAAATCATAATAGAATCCATCCTTAATTGCAGGGCCAATTGTTACTTGCACCCCATCAAATAACTCCTGCACAGCCTCAGCCATTATGTGAGCTGCGTCATGACGAATAATTTCTAGAGCCTCAGGGGATTTACTGGTAATTAACTCAATTTTAGCATCAAAAGGAATTTTTCGCGACAAATCCCACAAATTATCGTTAATTTTAATAGCAAAGGATGCTTTTGCTAAGGATTTTGAGATAGAATTTGCAATGTCAAATCCAGTAGAATTTTCATCAAATTCTTTTACATTACCATCTGGAAAAGTAATATTTATTCTGTTCATTAAGTTGTCTTAAAAATTATTTTTTGTTAAAAATTTCAGCAACTGTCCAAAAGCATCCGATCTATGACTAACCACCTCCTTTTCTTCTGAAGAGATCTCAGAAAAAGTTAAATCACTAGCATTTTTAATAAAAATTGGATCATAGCCAAAGCCGTTGCTACCTCTGGGCGGAAATTGCAGAAAGCCATCTACCCTACCCTCAAAAGAATTTACTTCATTAGTTTTTGGGTTATAAAGTGACAAATTACAAATAAAATAAGCGTGGACCACCTCCCTCTCTGGATCGATATTTTTTTCTTTTAATTGTCGTTTAATAGCCTCAAAGGCAATGTTAAAATCCTTATCTGGAGCCCAGCGTGCAGAATGAATACCGGGACTACCTCCTATCGCAGGAATAACTAAGCCAGAATCGTCAGCCAAAGCAATCTCACCCATATGATCACCGTAATATTTAGCTTTAATAATTGCATTTTCTTCAAAAGTTAAGCCATCTTCCTCAGGTTCACAGAGTGTATGATCATCAATGCCAAAAGCCTCAATATCAATATTTTGTAATAATTTAGAAATTTCAGATAATTTGCCCTTATTACCAGTTGCGACTAGAACTTTCTTCATATTTAAATATGGTAAATTTATTATTTAATTCTACAATTTTAAGATTAATTTTTATATTAAAAATAATACCCACAACACTATATTGCAAATTTATTATTTACTCAATCATTAATTTTATGGATAAAAATATTCAAGATATCATAGGATATAATGACATAGAAAAAAACCTATGGCAAAATTTCTTAAATGGTAAGTTGCATCATTGTAATTTAATAAGTGGCGAAAAAGGCAATGGTAAGGCTAGTTTTATTAAAGAATTTGCAAAAAAAATTACATCTCACGGACAAACAACAGAACAAAATATCAATAATCATCCAGACATATTGATAGTGAGTGGAAAATCTAATAAAAAAAATGGGCAAGAAAAAATTTTAATTGACGACATTAGGGAGATTAAAAATTTTACTAATTTATCCGGAAGTATATCTAAAAATAAAGTTATTGTAATTGACGCTATTGATGATGCCAACAAAAATGCCTATAATGCACTA
>JBLHPX010000116.1:0-3587 GCA_047624545.1 Ulvibacter sp. | reverse complement strand
AACGTAATCCACATCATCTACAGTGAGGTTAGCTAATTCTAAACTTTCTATTACTGAACTACTCATTTTATCAACAGCATGTTTAAACACTTCCTTACCAAGCATAGTAATAATTCCTGCTTTTTGATTTAAAGAGGTACCGCCATCTGTTTCTAATATTCCTTTTAAGCTACCATCGGAATATAAACAGGAAGATAAAATTCCAGACTCATCCTCACTTCTAGATAGAATAACGGCACCAGCACCATCGCCAAATAAAACGCATGTATTTCTATCTTTCCAATCTAAAATTTTTGATAAGGTTTCAGCCCCAATAACTAAAATATTCTTATACTTGCCAGATTTAATAAAATTATCAGCAATATCTAATGCATAAACAAAGCCAGAGCAAACAGCTTGTACGTCGAAAGCAAAAGCATTCTTAACTCCTAATTTTTCCTGTATTGTTACGGCTGTTGATGGGAACGTCCTATCGGGAGTTGTTGTTGCTACAATTATAGCGTTAATATCAGAGGAATTAAGGTTAGATTTTTCTAAAGCATTTTTTGCTGCCAAATAACCTAAATCAGAAGTGAGTTCATTTTCGGCAATATGTCTTTTTTTGATACCAGTTCTGCTCTGAATCCATTCGTCAGTCGTGTCGACAATTTTTTCTAAATCAGAATTGGTAAGAATTTTTTTTGGTAAATAGGAACCAACAGATATAATTTTACTAATAATATTACTCATAAGATGCCGCTAATATCGTCAATATAATCCTTTTGCAAGTAAGAAGAGGACTCCATCTCTCTAACAATTTTATCGTTAATGTTATTCTCAATTAATGAAATAGCAACATTAATGGCATTTGCAAATGATCTAGCGTTAGCGCCTCCATGGCTTTTAACAACAATTCCATTCAATCCAATAAGCATGGCGCCATTATAAGTGTTTGGGTCAAGATCTTTTAATACCTTCTTCAAAGCTTTGCTAGCTAAAAGATAGCCAATTTTAGCTATTATAGAAGATTTAAAACCTTTTTTTAAAGTGCGAGTGATTAATTTTGCAGTACCTTCGATAGATTTTAAAGATATATTTCCTGTAAAACCATCCGTTACCACTACATCCACAGTACCCTTTGTAATGTCATCACCTTCAACATAGCCATAAAAATACTCTGAAATATCACTTTCTTTTAAGAGAATTGAGGCGCTACGAACCATATCACTACCCTTTAACTCTTCAGATCCCACATTTAAAATGCCAATTTTAGGATTTTTAATGTTATATGCGGCTTTAGCAAAAACATAGCCCATGACTGCAAATTGATATAAAATTTCTGAACTGCAATCAACATTAGCACCCATATCGAGCATTACAGTGTTTTTAGCTTTAAGGTTTGGAATTGAGGTTATAATTGCTGGACGGTCGATATCAGGCAAAGCTCTTAAAATAACTTTTGAAATAGCCATTAAAGCGCCAGTATTACCAGCAGAAACAACGGCATCACTATCGCCAGATTTAACGGAATTAACAGCAAGTCTCATACTAGAATTTGCACCTTTACGAAGAGCAATAGAAGGCTTTTCATCAGCAGATATACATCTGTCTGTGTGTATTAATTTCGATTTTTTTTTAAGAAAAGTAGCTTTGCTTAATAGTGGTAAGATCTTCCTCTCATCACCAAATATTAAAAACTCAATATCAGCTCTAGATGAGGCTATTAAATTGGCACCATTAATAACAGACTCAGGAGCATAGTCGCCCCCCATAGCATCTAGTGAGATTATTTTATTTTTAGCCACAATTTTGAATTAAATTAATAGATTATTATTTTTTAGTCTCTACTTTTTTTTCTTCAGCTTCGTTAGCTTTAACTTCTTTTTCTTTTATTACTCTTTTACCATTATAGTAACCACTAGGTGAAACATGGTGTGCAACCTTATCTTCGCCAGTAACAGAATCAACCGTTACATTTGGAAAGGTAAGTTTTTTTGCGCCATTTCCTGCCCTACGACTTCCTCTTTTAGATCTGGATATTTTCTGCTTTGGAACTGCCATAACTTATATTCTATATTTAATTTTAAAAAGGAAAATGATAGAACAATCTTTTAATAAATCAATATTGAATAAATTTTATATTGCGACTAATTACCCCTAATGGGGAGTCAAAATTACGAAGTAATTATGGTGGGGGTTGAGGTTAATCAGGGCAAACTTAAGACTAGCATTTTACACCTCTCCAACAAGCCCTAAATATCAAACCTCAACTTATCCCAATATTTGATTCTTTTAAGAATTTCCCTTTCAAAACCCCTTGCATTTGGCTTGTAATATATTGGTCTTACACCCTTAGACTCCAAAACTTCTTCAGGAAAATATTCTTGCCCAGAAAAGCAATTATCAGTATCATGATCATAAATATAACCCTCCTTATAGCCCATATCTTTCATCATTTTAGTTGGGGCGTTTAAAATGCATTTAGGTGGGGATTGGTGATTATATTTCTTAGCATCATTTCTTGCTTCCTTGTAAGCTTTGTAGCAAGAATTTGACTTAGGAGCGGTGGAGCAATAAATTACAGCATTTGCTATGGCATAATCACCCTCCTGCTTACCTAAAAAATGATATGAATCTTTGGCAGCTATAGCCTGAAGTAAGGCATTTGGATCAGCCATTCCAATATCTTCACTAGCAAATCTCACAATTCTTCTGAGAATATAATTAGGATCTTCGCCAGCCTCCAGCATTCTTGCTAAATAATAAAGAGAGGCATTAACGTCAGAACCTCTCATAGATTTATGTAGAGCGCTAATTAAGCCGTAGTGGTTATCATTGTTTTTGTCATAAATTGCTACTTTTTTTTGTAAAATATCAGATAATTCCTTAACATCTATCTTTCTATCTAGATCTAGTAAAAATAATTCTTCACATAAATTTAAAAGATATCTAGCATCTTTTGCGGCAATTTCTATTAATTTCTGCCTAGATTCCTTAGTTAGAGATAATGTTTTACCACAATATTCTTCAGACCTTTTTATTACCAACTCCAAATCAGAATCCGATAAGGGTTTTAATTCTACAATCCTACATCTCGATAATAGAGCGGAATTTAATTCAAAGGAAGGATTTTCAGTTGTAGCTCCAATTAATATTATTGTTCCATCTTCAATATGCGGTAAAAATAAATCTTGTTGAGCTTTATTAAAGCGATGAATTTCATCGATAATCAGGATGCTATTTAAATTTTTTTCTTTTTTTCTTTTTGCAGCCTCGTTAAAAATTTTTCTAAGATCTGATGCCGTACTGCTAGTTGCAGAGAGAGTATTTGAGTGGTAATTTGGAAGTTTAGATAGAATTTTAGCAATGGAGGTTTTACCACATCCAGCCCTGCCCCACAATATAAGGGATGGTAATTTTTGTGATTTTATTATTCTGGTTAAGATAGAGTTTTGACCCAAAAGGTGAGATTGACCAACAATATCATTGATCGATTCTGGTCTTAAGATGTCAGCAAGAGGTCTGTAAGATTGGTTTTGATTGTCTTTTGTAAGAGGTTCCATTTTTAATAAAATAAAATGGATTCAAAGAGTTGGCGGACAGGAAGG
>JBLHPX010000115.1:0-3588 GCA_047624545.1 Ulvibacter sp. | reverse complement strand
CTTTAGAGTCTTTCGTCAAAAACAATCTTTCTGAAGAAAAAAATAAAAACATAGAGGAAAAAATAAAGTTAGAGGTTAGAGAATTATGTTTAAAATTTCCTATTTATGAGTGATGACACCCCTGAAATAGTAAGGCATCTTAGAAATTTTTTCATAATATCCTCTTTACTATCCATTTCATTAATTATTTGCGGCTACGTTACCATGCTCCTTGTAGTAACAACGATGGCCCCAAGTTGGAAAATAGCTTTTGGATATTTTACATTACCAGATCTGGGCAATATTAAAACTCTTTTTGATATACTATTAAAATATTGGTATTTTTATTTCCAAACAGACATACTTTGGAATCAAGCGGTTCCAGTTGGGGAGGGGTATCAAATCAATTACTTTGTTCCCAAATTATATGCCACAACTTTTTTGCCTTATAGTATTCTATTAATTATATTGTGGAAAATTAGGGCGCCACTAATAGATTGGAGACCATTTAAAAAACCAGAATCCATTCATGGCGATGCCAAGTGGGCCAGTGATAGAGAAATTAAAAAGATGGGACTTAAGGCAAAAGGTGGTGTATTGCTAGGCTCTCATCGAGGGAAATTTTTAATAGCGGATGATTATCAGCATATTTTACTATTTGCACCAACCGGTTCTGGTAAAGGTGTAGGTTTCGTAATTCCAAACTTGTTATTTTGGACGAACTCAGTAATCGTCCATGACATTAAACTAGAAAACTACGAATTAACATCGGGATATAGGCAAAACACATTACATCAAAAAACTTTTCTTTGGAATCCTGCAGATCCAGATGGAATTAGTCATTGTTACAATCCGATGGATTGGATTTCCAAAAAATCTGGTAAAATGGTAGATGATGTGCAAAAAATTGCCAACTTCTTACTGCCAGAGCAAGAGTTTTGGCAAAATGAAGGTAGATCCTTATTGGTCGGCGTCATGCTTTATCTTTTGGCAGATAAATCCAAGCCAAGCACTTTGGGCGAAGTTGTTAGGACTCTCAGAAATGATGATGTAGTATATAATTTAGCGGTAATATTAGACACTCTAGGAAAAGATATACACCCGGTATCCTATATGAATATTGCCGCCTACTTACAAAAACCAGACAAAGAAAGAGGGTCCGTCACTTCTACAGCCAACTCTTCTCTTGAATTGTGGTCCAACCCACTAATTGACAAAACAACTGCAACAAGCGATTTTAATTTAAATAACTTCAAAAAAGAACCTCATACCTTATATGTTGGCTTAACACCTGATAATATTTCTCGTTTAAAACCACTTATGGGTATCTTTTATCAACAAGCTGCATCATTTTTTACTGCCAAAATACCAAGACCGGAAGAAAAAATTGGAGTATTAATGATGATGGATGAATTCCCAACCCTAGGTAAGTTAGAGCAATTTCAGGCTGGTATAGCTTATTTTCGTGGATATAGAGTAAAATTATTCCTAATCATTCAAGATACGCAACAGCTTAAGGGTATCTATGAAGAAGCGGGTATGAACTCATTTTTATCCAACTCAACTTATCGAATCACCTTCGCCGCCAACAACATGGAAACTGCCAACTTAATTTCTCAACTAATTGGCAATAAAACTGCGATACAAATATCAACTAACAAGCCAAAATATTTAGATCTTAACCCAGGAGCTCGTAATTTACACATATCTCATGCCCAAAGAGCATTGTTACTACCGCAAGAAGTAATACAATTATCAAAAGATGACCAAATTATTTTGATAGAGTCTCAGCCACCGATCAGATCAAAGAAAATCAAATATTATTCTAGCAAATTCTTTAAAAAGAAATTACTTCCACAAGTAGAGATACCAAAACAAGAGCCATACATTCCGCCAAGACGAGACAAAAGAAATACTGCCGAAGAGAGTGGTGGACAAACAAATGATCAGCAGCAAAATCAAGAAAAAACTGAAAAATTAGAAAATTAATAGAAATGTTTGTAGCCCTAAAGACGGCGACAGAATGATAATTTATTATAAGTGAGAATTGATACAATATGAAAATTGAGTTAAAAAATATTAATAAATCATTCTTTGTTAAAGACAAGGAATCAACGATATTAAGAGATATTAACTTACTATTAGAGCCTGGTAAAATTACCGCCCTTGTCGGACCCTCTGGATCTGGAAAAACAACACTTTTGCAAATTGCAGGACTCTTGGACACTCCAACGTCGGGACAGGTAATGTTTGACAATCAAAACTTATCAAATAGCAAAGATAAAGAGCGTACAGAATTTAGAAAAAATAATATTGGATTTATTTATCAAGACCACAATTTACTTCCAGAATTTAATGCGATTGAAAATATATTATTACCACTATTAATTAAAAAAGAGGACAAGAAAACATCTTTTAAAAAAGCTGAAGAAATATTAGAAAAAATTAACCTATCTGACAAAAAAAACTCCTTTCCTTATGAATTATCAGGTGGCGAGCAACAAAGAATAGCTATAGCTAGAGCGATAATCACTAAGCCAAAAATTTTATTTGCTGATGAGCCGACGGGAAATTTAGATTCTAAAAATGCCGAAAATATATTTCAAATTTTTTATAATTTTACCAAAGAATATCAAATAAATTCATTAATAGTTACTCATAATATGGATTTGGCAAAGCAAATGGATCAGATAATTACAATTGAAGATGGTAAAATCACCAACTAAAAAAAATCTTAATCAACATTTACTAGAATTCAGGCAAAGATTTATTAAATCTCTAATATCTTTTATTTTATTTTTTATTATTGGATATTTTTTTTCTATAGAAATATATAATTTTCTACTAACCCCTCTTGAGATTAGCTCACAAAACACTCATAGAATAATATATACCTCTCCAATTGAGGCATTTTTATCATATCTAAAATTATCTCTAATTTTTGCTCTATTCTGCTCCTTTCCTATAATAATTTTTCAATTTTATTCCTTTATTACTCCAGCTCTTTATAAAAAAGAAAGAGGGACGGTAATAATAATTTTTCTTTTGAGTCCTATTTTATTTTTTATAGGAGTAGCGATATGTTACTACCTGTTATTACCTGTAGCTTTAAAATTTTTTCTTAGTTTTGAGAATATAAATGCTACAATTCCAGTTATTTTAGAAGCAAAAATCAGCGAATATTTAAAGTTAATTTTAAATATACTCTTTATCTTTGGCGTTATTTTTCAAATACCTTTATTATTTTTATTATTAATTAAATTTAAAAAAATAGATAGAAATTCACTTAAAAAGTTCCGAAAATATTACATCATATTGTCATTCATATTTGGCGCCATCTTCACTCCGCCAGATATATTTAGTCAAATCCTTGTGGCAGCAATCATGATAATATTCTATGAAATTACTTTTCTTTTTGCAAAAAAACCCCGATGAATCATTAAATTCTTTATTTATAAACTAGACTTTCAGCAACATTTATTCCAGCCTCATTGCTAAATTCAAGTACTAAATGCAACAAATCATATAATTTTTAGACCGATGAATTTGATGCTAATTTTAGCTTCTCGTTCCAAACTTGATTAGGAGTTTTGTATCCTAATATTTTTC
>JBLHPX010000114.1:0-3590 GCA_047624545.1 Ulvibacter sp. | reverse complement strand
ATCTTAGGTCTAATTTTTTTCAATAAAATTACTGGATATTGGATACCAATCAAATTCTCTTTAACGGGAATTATGGCAAGTGTGATTGGGATGCAAGTATTATATTCTACGATCTTAAAGTCGCATGAAGTTTTAATTCCTGCAATATTATTAGATGGCGGAATATTTATCTCGATCAATATTTATAATACTTTAATCTATTTCGGGGTCTTGTCCTTTAGTTTTGAAACTTTAGAAGCTGGACTAATGATTTACCTGATGTTATTATGGGGTATTTACTTCCGTGAATATAATGTTATAAAAGACCAATTTACGTTTGAAAAATATAAAGAAACCATTCATTTTGGAAAACATCTGGTCGTCTCGTCATTTCTAATTATCCTCTTAACCGGGGGAGCTCGAATCTTTATCGATTATTTTTTGGAAATAGAAGAGGTCGGATATTATGGATTCTATTTTAGATTAGCCGCGATTACCGTCATGATTCATCAGATCATAAATATTGTTTTTTTTAAAAAAATGTATCAATCCGATACTAATACTTTAGATCATTATTTTTCGCTGTTCGTTGGGGCTATTTTATTGATAAGCATTAGTTTGTCTTTTTTGGTTCCGGTGGTTTTCTCAAGTGTATTGACCCTTTTAGAAAACTCCTATGCCGATTATAAACTCCTATATTTTACGCTTTCTTTCCAAGTGGTATTTTGGATTATTCTAGCTTTAAATGAGAATATTATTTATCGCGAGGAGCTTTCTTCTAAAATGAATAAAGGTTTTTTAGTGGTTATTTTTTTGATGCTAGGGACGATGGCCATTTTTTCAAAATTAGAAATTCTTAATATTTTTTGGCTTACCATTATTAATATGTTAGCTATTGCAGCGGCCGTGGAGTGGCAGTTTTTTTTACTAAAAAAAGAAAAGAAGATCTGTTTTACCAATACCCATTTGATTAATTATTTAGCACTCATTTTATTTTTTGTAACTTATAAATTTATTTTATAAATAAATTTTATGAATCTAAAAATAAATAATTCCATTTGCTTTATTGCTAACTATTCTAAGACTTATCTCTTTCATGAAATTGCTCAGAGTTTAATGCAAGCAGGAGGAAAAGTTTGTTGGATAACCGTTAACCTAGAGTTGTACGATTTCCTTTGCAAAGAATATGGAAAAGAAAAAGTATTACTGATTAATAGGGGTAATATAGATCAACCTTATAGTGCTGTTGCTGAATTTAAGATTAATGAATTAGTTTACGGAGATCGAGTTTTGCGACATGAAATTCAAAATGGAACTCGGTTTTTAACCAATATCCAGCGACCAATTTATGATTTCTTAAAATCTAATGAGGTGAGACTTGCTTTTGGTGAGATAACTTGGGCTCATGAAATTTTGATTCATCGGATACTAACTAATCGAACAGAATTGAATGCAAAATTTTTAAATCCTCACGTGGTTCGCTTACCCAATAAACGATGGGCTTTTTTTAAAGATGAGCGGCAGTCTCAGATATATGAAGTAACCGATGAATATGAAGAGGTCTCAATAATCGAGGTTAAGAAACCATTTTACCTAAAGCTAAATGATAAAAAACTTAAAAAATCCAATTCGCTAATAGGACGTTTAGATAGAATTAAACGATGGATCACCAATGAAAATATAGATAAAAAAGATCCTACTCATATAACCAAAGGAAAGACTCGACTATTATTAAATTCTCAAGAAGAATTTAATAAAGAAATTTATCGGATGGTCAAGAGAATTGATTTTGAGCAGGTAAAAGATGTTCCATATATTTTTGTTGGATTACACAAACAACCGGAGGCATCAGTAGATGCGTTTGGACGATATTATGAAGACCAATATCTGAATATTTGTAACCTATGGAGAGCGCTTCCTACTGGTTGGAATATTTTAGTAAAGGAACATACCAATGCAATTGGAGATCGTGATTTATCATTTTATAATAAATTGCAAGAAATGCCAGGGATCCATTTTGTGCATGAATCTACCGATTCTTATAGCTTAATTTCTAATGCACAATTAGTCGCAACGATCACCGGAACGATTGCTTATGAAGCAGCCTTGATGAAAATTCCAGCGGTTACTTTTGCACCAACCTTTTTTAATCGAATTAACTATTGCGAGCAAATAGGCTTAACCAAGCTTAATCGATGCGCTTCGCTTAAAGAAGTGGCGGATAGATTAAGAGGTCAGATTGATAATAGAGCAGAGTTTTCTTCCTTCTTAATGGCGAATTCTTTTGAAGGAGTATTAGTTGATCCGGTTTCCATGCCAAGCGTAATGGAAGAAGAAAATATTGAAATGATTTGTCAAACATTTTTGAGCGTAGTTCAAAATCAAATAGAATTAGACATTGCCTAAACTTAACTATCAATTAGATTGGCGAGAGAAATTAACGATTGCAGCCATCATCTGTTTATCCTTTACAGGGATTAGTGTTGCCAAAATCGGGAAAGCTCTATTGACTCCCTATCATTTAATGATGGGGGTCTTGATAGTTGTAGGTCTATTTTATGCGCATAAGATTAATAAAGAAATAATATTATCCTTATTGATTTTACTCTTGTACATGTTAGGAGTAAATATATTTAATATTCAGACCGTCAAGTTAACGTCGGTGTTGTACACGGTCATTTTTTGTATAGAGATGATGATTCTCTATAACTTTATGAAGGCGAGCACTACGCCAGTTTTAAAGCGAGCTTTAGAACTAGTGATCATTTTATATTTTATCAATGTGATGATTGGTTTCTGTTTTTCTTTAGTCGGATTTCATGTTCCGGCAATCGAGCAAATTATTCGAATTTATCATATGCAATCAGGAGAGACTAGACCGATGGGTTGGTCTACGGAACCTTCTTATGCGGCATTTATTATGGCGATGGCTTACTTAGCTTATAATCATTTAAATGATCATGAATTAAATAAAAATGTAGCCAAACTCACCTTTGCTTTTATTTTAGCTAGTGTACTGATGAAGACTGCGTTTGGTATTATATATATAGGCGTTTGTATGTTCGATTGGGCGATTCACCTATATCCCAAATTTGTTAGATCTATTCGGTTAATGTATCCTTTTTTTGGAATTATTATAGTTGTTGGGGGAAGTTATCTGCTCAGTAATTCTGATCTTGAAGCTTTAAAAAGACTCGATACCGTTGGTACAATTCTTTTTGATCCTTTTGATGATAATCAAAAAAAGATGGCTAAACTACAAGAGAAAGATGCTAGTGCATTTGGAAGAATTGGCCCAACATTTATGCTTATTGCAGAAAGTGAAAATTTGAAGTTTAATGTTTACACAGGAGCAGGTGCAGGTGCAGCAGGAACTTTTTTATTAGAAATGTTGTCGGGCGTATTAATTGATGATGGTGATGCAGAATCTCTAGATGTAGGACTTATTCCGGCGTTTGTGATTGATTATGGTTTTATAGGTTTTATTCTATTATGGATATTTTTTTTGATTTTTACAATGTATAATTTACCTATCTCATTTTGGTTATGTATGATCTTGATCATGTTTAATGCAAATATTAATACCCAAATTTTGTGGTTTGCGATTACTT
>JBLHPX010000113.1:0-3651 GCA_047624545.1 Ulvibacter sp. | reverse complement strand
TATCCTGAGTTGCATTGGTCAAAAAAGATATTTAATTGAAGAGGATAGAGAGAAATTAACCAAAGATCATTATTTTAAATCAAGTTCTGAAATGTTGAAATTATTCTCTGACATACCAGAATCGATAGAAAATACTGTAAATATTGCAAAAAAATGTCATATTATGGCCTTTGAAAGGGAACCTACCCTACCCCACTTTCCGACCAAAAAAGGCATGAGTGAGGCTGAAGAATTAGAAGAAAAATCAAAGAAAGGTTTGAAAGAAAGGTTGAAATTTAAATTTGAGATGGAAAATATCTCAGATCAAAAAAAAATTATCAAGGAGTATAATAAAAGGCTAGAATATGAACTTGGTATCATTAAAAAAATGAATTTTAGTGGCTATTTTTTAATTGTATCTGACTTTATTACCTGGAGTAAGGAAAATGATATTCCTGTTGGCCCAGGTCGCGGCTCTGGAGCTGGCTCAATTATTGCTTGGGTTTTAAAAATTACGGATCTTGATCCAATTCGATTCGGCCTTCTTTTTGAAAGATTTTTAAATCCTGAAAGAGTCTCTATGCCTGATTTTGATATTGATTTTTGTCAGGCCAGGAGGGACGAAGTAATTGATTATGTACGGCAAAAATATGGCAAAGATATGGTGGCGCAAATTATTACTTTTGGAAAATTACAAGCAAAAGCCGCCATTAAAGATGTTGGTAGAGTTTTGCAAATGCCCTATAATCAAGTTGATCGAATCTGTAAATTAATTCCCTTTAATGCTATTGAAGCCGTAACGCTTGAGAAGGCCATCGAGATGGATAAGGATTTACAAAATGCTATTGAAGAGGATCATGAAATTAAAAAATTAACTGACATCGCACTCATGCTTGAAGGGGTAAATCGTCATGCCTCAACACATGCTGCTGGAATCGTTATTGGAGACAAAAAACTCAAAGAAATTGCTTGTCTTTACACTGATGACATTAATTCTATGCCAGCAATTGGCTATTCCATGAAATATGCTGAAAAAGCTGGATTGGTAAAGTTTGACTTTTTAGGCTTAAAAACCCTAACAGTTATTGATAAAGCTGTAAAATTAATCAATAAATCTCGTGGCACTAATATTAATATAGGAAAAATTCGTCTCGACGACAAGGATACTTTCGATATGCTTTCTGATGGCGATTCAATCGGTGTATTTCAAATAGAATCTTCTGGAATGAGGTCTGTTCTGAAGCAAATGAAGCCAGATAAAATTGAAGATATCATAGCTTTAATTTCGCTTTATCGACCTGGTCCAATGGATAACATTCCAACTTACATTAGAAGAAAGGCAGGGTTGGAAAAAGTTGAATATCATCACCCACTTCTAGCTCAAGCTTTAGAAGAAACTTATGGTGTAATAGTCTATCAGGAGCAAGTAATGGAGATTGCTAAAATTTTAGCGGGATACAGTCTTGGAGCTGCAGATTTACTACGTCGCGCTATGGGTAAAAAAGATAAGGATGAAATGGACAAGCAAAGACAAATTTTTATTGAAGGAGCTGCAAAAAATAATATTGATAAAAAGCAATCAGAAGAAATTTTTGACTTAGTAAATAAATTTGCTGGCTATGGCTTCAATAAGTCTCACGCCGCTGCCTACGCCATGATTTCTTACCAGACAGCCTATCTAAAGGCAAATTACCCAGTAGAGTTTATAGTAGCGTCAGTTAATCTTGAGGTTGATAATAGTGAAAAAATCAATAATTTCCTTCAAATGGCAAAAGATCATGGAATTAAAATCTTACCAGTTGATATTAATGAGAGTAAGGCGCTTTTTGATATAGAGACAATTTAGGAGGTATTATTGTACTTAATTAAAATATGACAATTGATTAAGTCCCGAATCTAGCTTTTGCTTAAAATTTTCTTAAAAAATATTAATTTATCATAATAGCAGTGAATACTAAGTTCTAGATTCTAATGGAACAAAGTCATATAATTTTTATGTTTCAGTTTGCATCTGCGTTTGATCAAGATATTTCTGAATGGAGTGAGCATGTTTGTGGTAGAGAGTTTAACGAGGTCTTGTTTAGCAATGGATCTAATGGATCATGGACTGCGGGGGAAAAGCCAAATTTTGGAGCCTGCAATAATTAATCCCCTATTAAGTATAGAACCTTAGTAAGTAGGTTAAGAGAAATTAAAGAAAGACATGATTGAAATTACGCTCCCTAAAATTAGAAATTACCGTAAGCTATCATAACCTTAAATAAACTACCCATCTGATCTTCGTCAATTAATCTATTAATATCTGAATTTATTGTTACCCCCTCTTTTTCTGTCTTAACTGATTGCAATAATATCTTGCGCCTAAGGTCTAAACCATTAGATAGTAAAAACTCTCTTTGAGTCATAAAATTAACATTCAACTCATTATTTATGGAGATTTTAGCTAATTTATGAAAATTTACATGAGAGGTGATATCTGACTTACCAATATCATTTAAAATATTACTGAATTTATGACTTTTAACTGACTGCAGGGTATCTTTAAAGAAATTCATATAGTATCCATAATCAATATTTATAGCGATTCCACCCCTCTTAAAAACCTCTGCTGATAATCTATCCATAAAATTCTCGGCTGCCAAACTTTGCTCAACAATAGCTCCATTTTTAAAATTCTCTCGAGATTCTTCTGCAATTAACGTATTAACATCTATTTCCGCCTTAATTTTATCAAATTTTAGTTGCTTTCCATCTAAAATTATTACCTTTTGATGCCAAATATCATCTTTTAGTATAAATTGATCAATAGCAAAGCAATCAAATAATTCGTTTGAAATAAAAAAAATAGGATCATTTTTGCAGTTCTGACTAAATTTATCAAAATCAGGCCACCATTTTATAGAAAAATCTTGTAATCTATTTTGCTGAATATTTTTTAATTTTTGATTAATTTCAATAATATTGATATTAATATTTTGATAAAATGATGGAATTTTCTTGGATATTCTTAAAAAATCATACATTAAGGTGCCATGACCAGCACCCATCTCAACCAAATTAATTTTTTGATTGGGATATTTTTTCTGCCAAAAATCAATTAAAAAGAAAGCTATGATCTCGCCAAATATCTGAGAAATTTCAGGGGAAGTAGTGAAGTCTGAAACTTTACCAATAGGATTTCTATTAATATAGTAGCCAAACTTTGAATGAAAAAGAGAAAGATTAATAAAATCTTCAATGGTTATATAACCATCTTTACAGATTTTATCTTTTATTATTTTTTCTAACATTGTAGATGTAACAAGAGATCTGCAGATGCATAATATTTATGTTGTTTTTTAATCAATTTATTTAAATTATGATTTAGTATCCGTTACTATCTCATGATAAATTTGATCGAATAAAGCTCCAGAATTAAAATGCTCCTTTTGAGCTTTTTCCCAACCACCTAATTTACTAATAGAGTATAATTTAATTTTTTTAAATTTTTTGCGATATCTATTTAAAATCTTTTTATTTGCTGGTCTATAGTGATTTTCTACAAAAATTTCCGCCGCTTCATCACTATAAAGATACTGCAAATACTCAGTCGCCAATTCTCTATTTCCTTTTTTATCCACTCTTTTATCAACTATGGCAATTGGAGGTTCAGATAAAATACTTACAGAAGGA
>JBLHPX010000112.1:0-3694 GCA_047624545.1 Ulvibacter sp. | reverse complement strand
ATTGCTTATTTTAAGGTGGATTTTGGTATTATGTTATTTAGTTATGTAAACTTCAATAATTTTTGTTTATTTTAAAAAAAATTATTTATAATTTAACTAGTAATAATTAAGATGATAATTTTTAAAGCAAAAAGTGAATAATAAAATTCAAAATGTTAGGGGTACCAACGATATTTTCGGAAAGGAACTAAAATTATTTAATAAAATAACTGAAGTTGCTAAAAAAAGATCTTTGCAGTATGGTTTTCAAGAAATATTTACGCCAATTTTTGAATTTTCAGAAATTTTTGAAAGAAACCTCGGAGATTCGTCAGATATAATATCCAAAGAAGTCTACAAATTTCAAGATAGATCCGATAACTCTCTGACTTTAAGGCCCGAATTTACAGCATCAATAATTCGCGCCTTCATCAACAACTCCTCCTTTCATAGCAACTTACCAGCTAAATTATTCTCTTACGGGCCAGTTTTTCGCTATGATCGACCGCAAAAAGGTCGCCGTAGACAGTTTCATCAAATAAATTTTGAAATTATTGCTTCAAAACATTTTTTAAATGATGTCGAAATTTTAATTTTAGCTTATAATATTTTAGATGATCTAAATATTGTTAAAAAATCTATTTTAAATATCAATTCTCTTGGAACTTCCGAAGTCAGATCAAAATATGAAGTTGAATTAGCTAAATATTTAAGTAAATTTAAATTAGACTTATCAGAAGACAGTAAAGTTCGACTAGAAAAAAACCCCCTTAGAATCCTAGACTCAAAGGATAAAAAAGATCAAGAAATATTACTTGATGCGCCAAAAATTAACAATTTCTATGATCAAGAAAGTAAAGAACATCTAGAAAATATTATAAAAACTCTAGAAGAAAAAAATATTACTTATAAAGTTAATCCAAATTTAGTTCGCGGCCTTGACTATTATAATGGCTTGGTTTTTGAGTTTGTTACTGATGAAATTGGCTCTCAAAATACCATTCTTGCTGGCGGTCGCTATGATAAGTTGGTTTCTCAAATGTCAGGCCCAGATTTGCCAGCAATTGGCTTTGCAGCTGGAATGGAGAGGTTGTCGTTACTGATGGAAGAAAAAGAGGATAATGTTAGACCAATTTCTCTAATTTATATTGGAAATGAACAAGAAAATTATACATTTGACATTGCAAATAAAATTAGAAATTTAAATATTAACCTAGAGATTGTTTATGGTAAGAACATGAAAAAACAGATGCAAAGGGCCAATGCTATAAATTCTAAATTTGCTATCATAATTGGTTCTGACGAAAAGGAAAAAGAACTTTTTAATTTAAAAGATCTTGATAATGGCAACCAAGAAGCTTTAAATTTTAACGATTTAATTAAAAAAATATCATGAAAAAACTAACAATATCTTTGTTTTTATCGCTTTTTTTATTTTCTAGCAATATCTTTGCTGATGACGTCTCGGATGCTCACAAATTTATTCAAAAAATCAATGAAGCCATTGTAAACATCGATGACAAAAAAAAATTAACCGCACTAATAGAAGAGTCTATTGATTTTGAGTGGATTTCACGCTTTGTTCTAGGTAGGGAATATAGAAAATTTACCAATGAACAAAAAAAAGAATTTACCGATTTATATAGGCAGTTTTTAATCAAAACTTATGGTCCAAAATTTAATAATTATCAAGCTGAATCCTATGAGATTTTATTAGTTCAAGAAAAAAAGAGGTATTCAATCGTTAAATCAAAGCTTAAAATTAATGATGGATCTGAAGTTAATTTTGCCTTCAGAGTAAAGAAAGGTAAAAATAACAGCCAGTTTAAAGTAATAGATATAATTGTTGAAAAAGTTAGTTTAATCGAGACTCAACGATCAGAATTTTCTTCAGTAATTAAAGAGATTGGTATTGATAATTTTTTAATAGCAATGAAGAAAAAAACTAACAATAAAGAAGATGCTAAAAAGTAATATTTTACCAATTCATAGTCGCCTTGATATTAAATTTTCCTATGGAAAAGGAGTCTATCTTTACGATGTAAATGATAAAAAATATCTAGATTTTGGCTCTGGTATTGCGGTTAATATTTTTGGACATTGTTATCCAAAACTAGTTGAAACATTAAAAAATCAGGCTGAAAAATTATGGCACATTTCAAATCTTTATCAAATAGAAGAGTTGGAGGATTTTGCTAGAAATATCACTAAAAATACGTTTGCTGATTATGCTTTTTTATGCAATTCTGGCTCAGAGGCGGTAGAATGTGGTATAAAGATGGTACGTAAATATTTCTATAATCAGAAAAAACCAGAGAAAAACCGCATCATTACTTTCAAAGGTGCTTTTCATGGCAGAAGTATAGCTATAATTTCAGCGTCACAGAACCCAAAATACCTCGAAGGATTTGCTCCGTTTTTGGAAGGCTTCGATCAAGCGGAATTTAACAACATTAATTCTGTTGCAAAATTAATTACCAATAAAACAGCGGCAATTTTAATTGAACCAATTCAAGGTGAACAAGGAATTAGAGTTGCAGATAAAAAGTTTATTACGGATTTAAGAAGACTAGCTAGTCAAAATAACTTACTATTATTTTTTGACGAAGTACAGTCTGGAGTTGGCAGAACCGGACATCTTTATGCTTATGATTATTATGGAGTAAAGCCTGACATCGTGTCTTCTGCTAAAGGTCTTGGTGGTGGCTTTCCTGTTGGCGCCTGTCTTGCAACTAAAGAAGCTGCTTCTGGTATGGGAATCGGCTCTCATGGTACAACTTATGGCGGCAACCCGATTGCAACCAAAATTGCTAATTTTGTTATTAATGAAGTTTTAAAGGAAGGTTTTTTAGATAATGTCAATCAAACAGGTTTACTACTTAAAGAAAGACTGAGTTTACTGCAAAAGGAGTTTCCAAAAATAATTGATGAAATTAGGGGGTTAGGCTTAATGCTTGGGATAAAAATTAATATACAATATTCAAATTTAAAAATTGTAGAAAATTTAGCAAAAGAAGGTCTTTTAGTGATTCCTGCCGGTGAGAATGTCATCAGAATATTACCTCCACTAATTATTAAAGAGAATCATATTGAAGAATTTTATGCAATAATAAAAAGGGTTTTAGAGACTTTTTGAATAAAAATTAACTTACTGCAGGAGGTCTAGAGGCTATCATAAAAACTGTGTAAATGACTTGTATTTTAGTTAATTTTCGCTCCACTATTCAAAGGGACTAAATAACTACTCATCTAGAAGATAAAATTCCTGTTTTATTAATTTTATAACTTTTAGATATTTTATTTAAATCTCTAATTATCTCTTTATACTGTTTTTTTTCAGATAACACAGGAACGCCCCATAAGCCATCTATAGGAATTACTTTTATTTGTTTTATTTGTTGATTATCGATGATAATAGAAAAAATTGCAGATTTTCTTGCCTTTCCACGCGATGAAGGAAAGGCAAAATTACCGGTTGAGAAAATTACCGGTAATTTATCATACTTTTCTATAGGCCCCAAAATATGAGGATGAGACCCAACTATCAAATCAACTCCTGCTTTTTCCCAATTCTTTATTAATTTTAATTGATAAGGTAGGATTTTTGTCTTTTTTTCACTTCCCCAATGCACCATTACTATAACAAAATTATTATCTTTTTTTGCATCTTTTATTGCACTGATAGTATTATTTATAGATGTATCATAAGCTGAAG
>JBLHPX010000111.1:0-3696 GCA_047624545.1 Ulvibacter sp. | reverse complement strand
GCAAATACCAACTCTTCGAAGTTTTGCATTAGCAATAATTTTAACCGCTTTTTCTAAATTTGCTGAAGAATGTATGTAACTATGACAATTCCCAGTTAAGTGACGAAAAATCGGAATTTTACTATTTTTTTCAATAGCCATAATTAGGTTTTTACCACCCCTTGGTACAACTACATCAATATATTCTGACATTTTTAATAAATATTTAACATATTCGCGATCTGTATCAGGGATGTAATTTACGATATTTGGATCTAGATTAAATTTTGTTAAAATTTCTCTGTAAATATCAGCGATTATTTTGGAAGAATTAAAACTTTCTGAGCCGCTTCTTAAAATAACAGCGTTGCCAGATTTTATACAAAGTGCCGCAACATCTGAGGTAACATTAGGTCTAGCTTCATAGATTGCTAATAATACGCCGATGGGGGTTGAAATTCTTCTGATATGAAGATTATTTTCTCTTTTAACATCGTAAGTAATTTTTCCAACAGGATCAGGAAGTTTTGCTATGTCTGTTACAGCATCAGCTACGGAAAATATCCTTTCTTTAGTTAATGTTAGACGATCAATTTTAGCTATGGGAAGGTTATTTTTTTTTGCTAAATCTAAGTCAATTTGATTCTTGTTGATAATTTCCTGATACCTAATTTTAATTTCATTAGATATTTCTAATAGAAGGTTATTTTTTATGCCAGTCTCGAGATTGGAAATGTCTTTTGTTGAGTTTTTGCTATTCTTGCAAATTTCTTTGACTTCTTTTTTTATTGTCATAAATTTTATTTTTAGTGCTCTTGTCCGTCGCCACCTCTTTTTCCGAGTGCCGACTTAATACCGCCAACACCCATGTGAGGTGGCTGCAAAGATCCTAGTAAAACATTCTTTTGCGATGTAACGGCTAATTTTGATTTTATGGCAATTGGCATAAATTTTTCAATAGAATCAAATGTGATGTCCTCAATTTTTCCTGACATTTCAAGTAAATTAGTAAGTGATACTGAGGGAGAGAATATATCCGACAAGCCCTTAATTTTATCATCCATACCAAAACTTTGTCCATCTGAAGATACGAAACTAAAATTATGGATCGCATCCCCAGAGCCTTCGGCTCCAGGATGAAAACCTTCAGCACGACCGCCACCCCCAGATCCTCCGCCACCATCGCTATCTTTCATTGATGATAATCGAGACATTAATTCAGCCATATCAGACATTATGTTGCAAAATGAATTTTTAAAATATGTGGGTTATTTTACAAGAACCCTTAATTATTTACTGGTTGGATTAATAGCAGTCAAAGCAGTCATGTTTAAAATCTCATCAACTGAAGATCTCATTGTAACGATTTGTACTGATTTTTCAAAGCCAGTTAAAATTGGCCCAATTACCGAACACTCACTAAATTCTTCTAGTAATTTAGTAGCGATATTGGCGGAATGTAATCCTGGACAGATTAAAATATTAGCTTCGTCAGTTAAGCGGCAAAAAGGGTATTTTGCTCTTTTTTCTTTATTAAGAGCAACGTCAGCTGTCATTTCACCATCATATTCAAAATTAACCTGCTTTTTATCCAGAATAACTACCGCATCCTTAATTCTTTTGGATTCTGTATGTAAAGCGCTACCAAAATTAGAGTATGATAAAAATGCAACTCTTGGTTTATAGCCCATATCTTCAACTTTTTTAGAAGTTTGGATGGCAATTTGCGCTAATCTCTCAGATGAAGATAATTCAGAACAAGCGGTGTCAGCAACGAAGACAGTTCTATTTTTAGAAATTAAAATAGATATGCCAAGCTCAACCTCACCCTCTTTATTTTTAACAACCTTGGAGATATCATTTAAATTCTTGCGATAACCACGAGTTAGGCCGGTAACCAAGCAATCAGCATGGCCAAGACTTAACATTGCTGAGGCAAAAATATTACGATCAGTTTTCACCATTCTTTCACAATCAGAATATAAAACACCTTCTCTTTGTAATTTTTGATAAATATAGTCAGAATATTTGTTATTTTCGGCAGAAATAGCTGCATTATGAACCTCGATACCATTCTTTTTGATACCAAATTCGGCCATTTTTTTTGAAATAACCTTATCCTTACCAATTAAAATTGGCGTACCATAATTATTGTCACGCCACTTAGCTGCAACTTTTATAACTTCATCCTGCTCACCTTCGGCAAAAACAACTCTTTTTGGATTCTCCTTAAGACGATCAAAGATCATGCTCATAGAGTTTGCTGTAGGGTCTCTTCTGGCTTGTAAAGATTTAGCGTATTCCTCCCATTGAGTAATTGGTTTTTTAGCAACTCCACTTTTAACGGCAGCTTTGGCAACGGCAACAGGAATTCTACTAATTAATCTAGTATCAAAAGGGGTTGGAATGATGTAATTTGGGCCAAATTTCATTTTTTTGCCACCATAGGCTTTAATGACTTCATCTGGAATATCTTCTTTGGCTAGATCAGCTAAAGCGTAGGCTGCAGCTAACTTCATTTCTTCATTAATTTCGGTAGCTCTCACATCTAATGCACCACGGAAAATATAAGGAAAGCCCATAACATTATTGACCTGATTTGGATAATCACTTCTGCCGGTTGCAACAATAGCATTGGGTACAGCTTCCAAAGCGTCTTCAGGACGAATCTCAGGATCTGGATTAGCCATAGCGAAGATTATTGGCTGTTTTGCCATAGATTTTACCATCTCCTTACTGAAGGCGCCTTTAACTGAAAGACCCATAAGAATATCGGCATCTTTTACAGCGTCGATCAGTGTTCTGCGGTCTGTCTCGACAGCGTGTTTTGCTTTCCATTCGTTCATACTTTCTGTGCGACCCTTGTAAATAACGCCAGTTCTATCGCAAAGAAGAATGTTTTCTGCTGGCATACCAGCTTCTTTAATTAGCTCTAAACAGGCAATTCCAGCAGCGCCAGCACCATTAATAACTAGGCGAGATTTTTTTATATCTTTACCGGCAATTTCTAAAGCATTAAGCATTCCTGCAACAGAAATTATTGCTGTTCCATGTTGATCATCATGAAAAACTGGAATATCCATTAATGCACGGAGTCTTTTTTCAATAATAAAGCAAGATGGTGAAGCGATATCTTCAAGATTAATACCACCCCAACTCGGAGAAAGATGTTTAACGGAGTTGATAAATTCTTCAATATCATCAGTATCTACTTCAATATCAACCGAATCAATATCGGCAAACTTTTTAAAAAGAACACATTTTCCCTCCATAACAGGTTTGGAAGCTGCTGCCCCAAGGTTACCAAGGCCAAGAACTGCGGTACCATTAGAAATTACGGCAACATAATTTGCTTTTGACGTGTAATCATAAATTTTATCTGGATCAGCCGCAATTTCTTCACATGGAATCGCAACACCTGGTGAGTAAGCAAGAGCTAAATCTCTTTGAGTGTTAAGATTTTTTATAGCATGCATCCCAACCTTACCTGGTTTAGGGTTTTTATGAAAATCTAAAGCTTCTAATTCTAGTTGAGTTCTTTTTTTGGTCATTACAAATTTATTGATTAATACCGTTTAACTTTATAATTGATCATTTAGGTCAAAGTAAATTTAGAAAAAAAATATTAATAAAATCAACAGCGTATCGTGATATGCAGTTAGATTTTATCGATAATTTTTAACCTAAATAAGATGAAGGCATAAATGATCAATTATG
>JBLHPX010000110.1:0-3851 GCA_047624545.1 Ulvibacter sp. | reverse complement strand
ATTTGATTATTGACAATTCTATCATTTGTTGCGCCGATTATAATATCATATTTTTTTAAAGATAATTTATGATATTTTGATTGAATTAACTCAACACCATTCTCACTGGAAAATTTTAGCAATAAATCACTAAAATTATCTGATAAGATGTGGACATCTTTAGTAAATTCAGAAATTATCTGTAATTTGGACAAAGCAATTTTACCAGCACCAATAATTAGCACGGATTTGCCTTTTAGCCCTAAAAATAAGGGGAAATAGCTCACGATAATGTAAAATAAATCCTTCTAAAAAGAAAAATTTGGTAAAATTATGAATCTTTAGGATTCTTCAAAGGGGGGTATTGCTATGAATTAGCAACAAGAAAATGAGGCAGGGCAACAACAGGAAGAAAAAGAAGATAGGGAAATATTTGATGAGAAGCTAGATATGCTGAAAATATTTTTATTTTCTGTCATTGTTAAATTATTTTTAATTATACCAAAATCCACCTTAAGATAAAATGGATCTTAATATTACAAGAATTGATCCTCAAGATAAAATTGTAATTGTCAAGCTCCTTTAATAACTTCTTAAAAACAAGATATAGGTGTAAAACCCTCTTGAGTAGTGGGACAAATTTTGATGTGTCAACACTTGCCTGAACAGTTAAAGTTCGTACTTTAACAATTAAAAGTCAAAACCATGTCCAAAAAAACAATACACAAATTATTCTTCAGAATTTAGAACTTCTTCTGTAAAATTAGCATTAGCATAAGATCAGCCAATTGTCAAAACAGCCAGAGAACTAGCTATTAAGGGCCTGTTGAATTTTCAGATTTTTCTAAAAATTTTTAATCTCCGCAGAATTCAGTGAATTTCGTTAGAAATTATCTGTTCTTATTGCAATATTATTGATATGGTAAATATCGCATTCATTTTTGCCATTATAGAGGTACTTGCCTTGGTACTTCATGCCACATTTTTTCATGACATTGCTTGAGGCAATATTATTTTTATCACAGCAAGCGATTATTCTGTCTAAATTTAGCTTTTCAAATCCCCATTTTATAAAAAATTCTGCAAGCTCAGTTGCATAACCTAATCCTTGATAGAGTGGTAGTATTTTATATCCAAGCTCAATATCAGGATTGTTAAAATCGTAAGCTACATGAGTTAATCCAGCCTCACCAATAAAGTTACCGCTTGATTTTTCGTAAATATCAAACATAGTAAATTTACACAAATCATAGTTATTTATAACCTTCTGAAGATGGAGTTTTACTTGCTTTGTGTCGTTTACACTTCCATCACCTATGAACTTCATTATTTCTGGATTGGAGCGTAATTTATACCAATTATCTAAACTATTTATTGTTGGAATGGATATTTGAAGCCTTTCCGTTTGTAATGTTACTTTTTCTTCTATCATTTTATCTTTTTCAATAAACCCACCTTCACTCCTAAAGCCATTAAAATACTTCCAATAATCATTTCTTTTGTCACTTCTTCATTTAAAAAAAACTCCACCAAAAACTCCAAAAATTGACATCATTCCTTCTGAATATTAGCTTCTGAAATTCTTGCTAGCTCTTTTCTAGCCCTACTTTCTTGATAAATTAAATATATGCTAGACAAAAATACTATCATTGATCCTATCAATGTATTTATTTTAATGATTTCACTAAATACAAAATATGAAAGAATTGCCGTAAATATCATTCCACTAAAATCAATCGGAGTTAGGATGGTTAAATCGGCATGTTTTATTGCCAAAAATACCACAAGTGAGTTGACTAAAAAGATCACCCCTATAAATATTAACAAAAATATATCTAAAGAATTTTCTGGCACTTTCCAATTGTAAATTGCAAAAGGTGCGGAAAATAAAGATAGGAAAAAAACAAGATAAAATAATTGTTTCACAGATGATTCTGTTGCGCTAAGTTTTTTGATTATCAAATCAATTATCGACCACATAATCATGGCAGCCAGTATAAAAATAGACATCATATGAAATGATGCTCCTGCGGGATTAATTATGATGTATCCACCAATCAAACTAAGAATAAGGGCCGACCCCTTCTTTAAATCTATCTTTTCTTTAAAGAAAATTACTGCAAAAATAAATGTGATTACTGGAGAAAATAAGGCAATCGCTCTTCCATCAGTTAATGGTATGGATTTTAGGGCAAAAAAATACAAAAATAACGATACTACCCCAAGAACACCTCTTGACAAATGAAGAGAAAATTTATTAGTTTTCATCAGGATTTTCCCTTCTTTTGAAATGGCCAATGGCGACAAAACTAGAAGGGCGACAAAACTATGAAAAAATACTATTTGCATCTCTGAAAACCCCCTTTGTCCAAGTAATTTTGCTATCGTAACCACAGATGATATTAAAAAGCAGTGTACTATCATCCATAATATTCCTATGATTTGATTATTGATTTTCATGCAACATAAAATTCTCATTGTTATCTGGCTCTTGAAATAAACTTTTTGCTTTCTTTAGATTTTCTTCTGTCGTCTGAAATTTTGGTTGAAGATTTCTATTTCTCTCAATTCTTCTTACCCTTAGGGTAGAAAAATCTACCTTCAAATAATGTAATTCAAAATTTACATTAGAGTTTTTAGCTATATTCTTTAAATTATCTCTCTCTTCTTTAGTATAATATCCCCCATCCATTACAACATTAACACCCTTTATAAACAATCTAGATGCAATTTTTCTATGCAATCTAGCAATATTACCTCGCATTTTGTCATTATCATACATATCAATCAAATCTCTCATCCACTCATCTTCCGATAAAAGTACCGCATCATGCTCCTTAATTATTTTATTTGCAAAAGTAGTTTTTCCGGATGCTGGCATTCCACAAATAACAAAAAGGGTGACACATCTTGTTAAATCTCTTGCAATTCCCATCTTTAAAGTAGCTTTTTTTGAAATATTTTTATTCATAAATTATTAAAAAGTGCCCTCCCTATTGCTAATAGGTTAAGGATTTGGGGATAAAATAGATAAAGAAAAAATCTGTTTTAACTCGTATATTTTAAAGGTGGGAATTGGTATACTGACAATTATCAATCGTAACTACGCATTTATAAAAATGACTGAAATTGGCATTTTATCAGTCACAAAACTCTCTTAAGTCCCTAGCTAAATAAAGAGAGCCACAAATAATAATTCTACAAGATTTTTTAGATCTTTGTGATAAAAAATTAATTGCATCCGACATGTCATCCTTGCAAGAATTGTTAATATTAACTACTTTATTAGCAATAATTTCGGCATTTTCAGGATTGGGTTCGCCAGAGACCCTTATAGAACAAACAAAATCAATCATTTCTTCAAAAAAAGAAAAAAACTCCTCACGAACCTTACCTTCTGTAAAACCAACAAGTAAATAATTTTCCCTCTCTATATCATTTATCTCATCATCTACAATCCTCTCCTCAAGCCACCTTGCTAAAGCATAAAACCCACCAATATTATGAGCGCCATCAAGCCAAATTTCATCATTTTTATCTAAATGTGGATGAATAATATCAATTTTTTCTAATCTTCCAGGGTTTTTAGCATTTTCAAGTCCATTTCTGATGTCATTTTCGTTAATTGTAAATTTATTTGGATAAAACTCTTCTAATGTAAAAATTGTAGCAATTGCTAAAGAAGAATTGATATATTGATGCTCCCCTTCTAAAGAGGGTTTTGGCAAATTTTGCAACAAACTATCCCCATATTTAAAGTTAAATGAGTTATTTTCATTAATTTCAATATCAAAATCTTGATCAAAATGCTTCAAAACATTGTCGATTACTAAAGACCTAATCTCAATTGCCTTACCAGCATCTAATGCCTG
>JBLHPX010000109.1:0-3871 GCA_047624545.1 Ulvibacter sp. | reverse complement strand
ATTGAAAAAAATAGTAAAATTCCGATTTTTCGTCACTTAACTGGGAATTGTCATAGTTACATACATTCTTCAGCAAATTTAGAAAAAGCGGTTAAAATTATTGCTAATGCAAAACTTCGAAGAGTTGGTATTTGCGGCGCAACTGAGTCCTTATTAATTGATTCAAATATTGCTCAAAAATCCTTGAAACTAATAAGTGATAAATTAATTGATGAAAATTGTGAAATTAGGGGTGACACAAAATCGATTAAAATTGACGACAGAATCAAAAAAGCCACAGATCAAGATTTTTATACTGAATATTTAGATAAAATTATTTCGGTTAAAATTGTTAAAAATATTGATCAAGCAATAGAGCATATCAATAAATATAGCTCTTCTCATACGGAAGCTATTATTTGTGAGGATAAGGAAGCAAAGGATAAGTTTTTTGCCAAAATAGACTCATCCATTGTTATGCATAATGCATCTACACAATTTGCTGATGGTGGAGAATTTGGTCTTGGAGCAGAAGTTGGTATTGCTACAGGAAAATTACATGCTAGAGGTCCGGTTGGATTGGAGCAATTGACTACTTACAAATATATTGTGTCATCTGACATGGCAATAAGGGAATAATAACTCACTAAATGAGAAAGGAAGACGTAAATATTTCTTTAGAATTTTTTCCTCCAAAAAGTGACAGGCTGGAAGAGAAGTTATACCAAGAAATAGAAAAATTAAAAATATTAAAACCAAAATTTGTCTCTGTAACCTACGGTGCTGGAGGTGGTACCAGAAAGAGAACTCACGACATTGTCTTAAAAATTACTAAAGAAAGTGATTTTAAAGTTGCGGCTCACTTAACTTGTGTTGGTTCAACTATCGAAGAAATTACCAAGATTGCCAAAGATTACTGGAAATCTGGCATTAAACATATCGTAGCTCTTCGAGGAGATTTGCCGGATGGAGGAGATTTTGGAGATTACAAATATGCTGACGAATTAGTAATGGCCTTGAAAAAAATTGCTGATTTTGAAATTTCAGTTGCCGCTTACCCAGAAAAACACCCAGAAGCGCAAAATTTAGATGAAGATATTGATAATCTTAAGAAAAAAATTGATGCCGGCGCTAACCAAATTATTACCCAATTCTTCTTCGAAAATAAATATTTTTATGAATTTGTTAATAAGGCAAGGCAAAAAAATATTAATATTCCAATAATTCCAGGTATTTTACCAATTCATGACATAAATCAGGTACAAAATTTTGCAAAAAGATGTGGCTCCAGCGTACCAGATTCTATCGTCAAACAATATCAGTCTAACAAAAATCATCTAATTATCTCTAAAAATATTACCGTAAAACAATGCCAAGATTTACATGATAATGATATTAGGGATTTCCATTTTTATAGTTTAAATAAAGCTGATTTATTGATTGATATTTGTAAAGAATTGAATTTTTATGAATAACAATTTAGAAGAAGGATTTATATTAGATCAAAGGTTAGAAAATGACTGTTTTTTTATTAAAGATCTTAAATTATCAAAATTACTCTTAATAAATAACAAATTGTATCCTTGGCTTATCCTTGTGCCAAAAAGGAGGGGTCTAAAAGAAATAATTGATCTAGAATTTTCTGACCAAGAAATTTTACTAGAAGAAATAAACCAAATAGGCAAAATAATCCAAAATATTTACCAACCAGATAAACTAAATATCGCAAATTTAGGAAATATGGTTTCACAACTCCATATTCATATCATAGCTCGCTATAAAAATGACTCAACATTTCCAGATCCAGTTTGGATTAATAAGAATAAAATTCCTTATGAAAAAAATGAAATTAACAAAATAAAGAGATATTTTAAAAAAACTTAATTCTCTTCTCTTTTTATCGATGCAATTAATATTAATATAGTGCCTAAGTTAGAGCCGGAGGAATTTAAGAATATGGCTTATAAAAAAATTGAAGGTTTTTATTTAGAAATAGGAATAACGTTGTCAAACCTGATGCTTATACCAATTACCATCTTTAAAATAGTTTTTTTTAAAATATTTTTCTTCATAAATTATTAAAAAACGACTGTCCCATGTTAACAGGGAATAAGGCTTTTTGATGATTTAGGGATAGAAAAAATCTGCTTTAACTTGCCTATTTTAAAGGTGTGAATTGGCATTATGTAAACCTACTCAGATTCCTAAAAGAATAAATAGTTAATCAAAAAATGAACATTAGAAAGATTATTGCCGTAGCGATCGCTTATCTTGATTCCAAGTGACGAGATCCAAAATCACTTAGGAAAGAGACTATTTGATGAAGAAACGAATTATCTGGTTTGGAAGAGAGTGTGAATAAGCGAGGGCGAGAATTCTCGCAAGAATAAATACACAGGCAAAACAAAGATTTATATCTGAACGAACACGATATTATATTAATCTTGTTACGCAATCAATAAAGAATTGACCCCTTTCTTCGAAATCCTGCCATTGATCAAAAGATGTTGCTGCCGGAGATAAAAGAACATTTGATTCTATCGTAAACTCTTTTGCCTCCTGATAAGATTCATTAATTGCAGATTCTAAATTATAATTTTTTTTACAAATAATTTTATCTGACAAGATATCATGCAACTCATCAGTTGAAGAGCCGACTAAATAACATTTACAAATATTTTTCTCATATTTTTTTAAAAGATTAAAATCATCATTTTTTACCTCTCCTCCCAAAATTAAGTGAATATTATCAAAATTTTTAATCGCCATAATGGTAGATTCAAGACTGGTTGCCTTACTGTCATTAATAAAACTAACATTCCCTATCCTTTTAACAAACTGCATGCGATGCTTTAATCCGGTAAATTTTGCAATTGAATTAAGAATGATGTTAATATCAATTTTTGATAAATAACAAGTTACAAAGCTAGCTAAAATATTTTCTAAATTGTGATCACCTTTGATTAAAATTTTACCTTGTAAATTGGCAATTTTTTGGCCATTTTCATAAATTATGTGATTTTTGATCGCAAAACCATTAGTTAAAATATTTTTAATTGAAAAAGGTATTAAATTTGCCTTAAAACTCCTATCATCCTTTAACTCCTGATAAATTGCAGCTGTCTGCTTGCTATCAACCCCTATCACAGAAAAATCACCCTCCCCCTGATTCTGAAAAATTCTTTTTTTAGCAATAACGTAATTTTTAAAATTACCATGTCTTATCAAATGATCAGGCGTGACATTTAGCAAAATAGCAATTTTTAAATGAGCCTGATAAATTAAGTCTAACTGATATGAAGAAAGCTCTAAGATGTAATGACTATTTTCTGGTAAAATAGCCATATTGAAAATCGAACGACCAATATTACCGCCAAAATCAAATTTTTTGCTAGAATTCTGAAAAATTTGCGAAATTAAGGTAGTACTAGTTGATTTGCCGTTAGTTCCTGTAATGCCAATATAGTTTTGTTTAGAGAAAATTTGGCAAAAATACTCAATATCAGAAATAATTCTAATCTGATTTTTATTGGCTAATTTTACAATTCCATGAGGTTCTGGAAAATGTAACGGTACACCAGGAGATAAAATTAGGGATTCCACCCCGCCCCACCTTATATTACTAACATCGTAGCATTTAATGATGTTAGGTAAATTTAAAATTTTATCTATCGACTCTTGCTGATCGTCACAAATTTGAATTTCATAATCTAGTTTTGACAAAAAATTAATTACCGCAATTCCTGATCTTGCTAGCCCAAAGACAACTATTTTTTTCATTAATTTGATATTTATGGTTATAAAAAATAGATTTTTACCAAAGTGAGGTTTAGCTTTTACTTTGTCATTTTGCTAAACCACACCCCCCGGTACTACAACTTCTACATTAGCT
>JBLHPX010000108.1:0-3884 GCA_047624545.1 Ulvibacter sp. | reverse complement strand
ATCTAACGACCATCCCAGTGTTGAAGAAATTTGGAGTAGGGTATCTAAAATCTCTCCTAATATTGGAATTGCTACAATTTATCGTACTTTAAAGATCTTTGAGGAAAACAACATAATTGCTAAACATAATTTTGGCGAAGGAAGGATTAGATATGAGGAGATTAATGAAGATGATCACCATGATCATTTAGTAGACGTGCAAAATGGCAATATCATCGAATTTTATAATGAGGAAATTGAATTATTAAAGAAAAAGATTGCCAGAGATTTTGGTTATGAGTTGGTTGATCATAGACTGGAATTATATGTCGTTCCTTTAGAAAAATCTGGATCTGATAGTGACCCCCATCTTTAAAGTAGTTCTTTGAAATATTTTTACTTATCAATTATTAAAAAATGCCTGCCCTATGGTGGTGCGCAAAAATTCATCAAAAATCAAAGAGAAAAGTTTGAAGAATTATAGTGAAGACAAAAATTACCTCCCTCTCCATCATCAAAGGAGGCGTCTCTGACTACAATAAGAGAAGAAAGTAATGAGGTAGCCAACCCTCTAGGTAAAAAATTTAAAAAGATAAATTTAAATATCAGAACTTTAAATCTGATTTAAAAACCTCAATCAAACAACGGTTAAGTGATGATAAAATTCTTTAGCAGGCACTTTTATATCGCCCCTAATTTCTATTACACATAAAGATGGTAATTGATAAATAAACCCCCACGTAGGAAGAAGTTAGGTCGCGTAGTGAGATTATTATTGATTTTCTATGTTACGGTAAAATTGAGTAATGTTGCTGTTACTTTTGATTTTATTGAAATCAATGTTGGTAATAAAGAGACCATCTATTGTCTTCACCCTAGAAAGAGCCACATAAATCTGGCCCTCACTAAAGACATTGCTTAAGTTACATTTTATTTTATCAAGAGTCATACCCTGTGACTTATGTATAGTAATGGCCCAAGATAAAATTAATGGTATCTGCTCAATCGAAGCTTCAATTTTTATTTTATTTTCTGTTTTATCAAATTTTTCAGAAGACCATATTTCTGGAGTGATAGTAATGATTTTATCATTATTAAACTTTACTATTGGGTAGCCTGTCTTGACATGAAAATCCTTAACTATTCCTAAGGATCCATTGATAATACCGTGCTTCTGATGGGTATTTTTAAGCATCATGATCTGCGCACCAATTTTTAGTTCTAGATTTTCATTTACAAGGCAATTTTTTTTTAAAAATTCTCTTTTTTTAGCGTCCCCAGTGAATTTAGCTTGAAAAAACTTAGCTTTTGAATCAATCTTTTCTAACTCCTTTACATTGACAGCGTCAACTTGGCGATTATGGGTTGATAATATTGTTGGTTTAATATTTTTATCATTATCTACAGCTTCTATTCTCGATGATAGTATTTTTATATCTTTTTCATCTATTTCTCCAAACCTTATATTATTTAATATTCTAACAAACTCTGGATCTCTTTGTCTAAAGACTGTTTTTAGTAAAAATATTTTTGGATCTAGAGTTTTCCAGGATCTAGAGTTAAAGCAAAAATGATTATCAGAATCAGGATTTTTAGATATTGGTGGTAATTGAAAAAAATCTCCAAATAATACCATCTGAATTCCTCCGAAAGGTCTTTCATCTTCCCTGACCACCCTGAAAACATTGTCCAATATATCAAATACTTCTGAAGAGATCATGGATATCTCGTCGATTGCTAGCATTATTGTTGATCTGATTCTACGCCTTAAGTAGCTAAATTTTTTTGATAGTATATTTTCTAAGATATTTTCAATAGGAATATTGGCAAGACCGATACCAGCCCAAGAATGTATAGTTTGCCCAGAAACATTAACTGCTGCGATACCAGTGCTTGCGGTAATATGTAGTCCGGAGTCGAGGTAATTTTCTTTTAAATATCGTAATAGGTGAGATTTCCCGGTTCCAGCACTACCAGTCACAAATATGCTGTAACCATCTTCAATAGCATAAATTACCTTTTTTTGATCTTCTGATAATTCTGCTATTGAGACTTGATTATTTTGCATTTAATCTACTTTTTCTCTCTTTCTTCTTTGATTATAGATTTTATTTGTTCTAAACCAATTGCTCCAGGAATTAGTTGGTTGCCAATTATAAATGCTGGAGTACCAGTAATGCTAAGCTCCCTAGCTAGAGCCCTGTTTTTAGCTATCTTATCTTCAATCTCCTTTTTATTTTTCTTAAGAATTGATTTTAAGCTTGCGACATTGATTCCAATTTCTCCAGCAACTTTTATTGCGCCATCTCCATCTCTTACGCTAGATTTCATAAGCTTATGATGAAATAGAGGGTATTTTTCAGGAGATATCATATTAACCGCAACCCCAACTTTAGATAATTCTTCCGAATCCTTACCTAATATTGGATACTCCTTGTAAATAATTTTAATATTTTTTTCAGACTTTAGTTGACTAACGGTATTTTCAGCTCTTTTACAATAACCGCAATTATAGTCAAAAAATTCAATTATATTAATAGTAGGTTTGCCATTGGTAAAGGAACCATCTAACTTGTCATTAATCAATTCGTTCATTTTAGCTGGTATTTTTTCTTTTACCACTTTATCTCTGTTTTCTTGCTTCTTTTTTTGTTCTGCTTTTTGCATATTTTGTACAGAATCAATTATAGCTTGTGGGTTATTTTTAATCCAGATCGCTATGTCAGATTTACCAACTTCAGATACAGAGCCAGAGCTATTAAGTTGTAAGAAGCCAACACTGGTAATAGTGGAGACGATAACTACAAATAGTGACAATGCTGATATCTTAGTTAGAATTGTCTTTTTAATTTTCTCTATTGGAGTAAGTTTTTTTATTTTTCTCGGCATGTTGTTAAAATTCTAAAGTTAATTAAAAAATGATTGGGTAAATTTATAATAAATATAAGTTTATTTTGCAATAGTCATATTCATTCTAAAAGTAAATTATGTAACTAAACTTTTAATTAAGCTACATTAAGATTAAATATAAAGGCAAGCATAAGGTTTGTTAGTTATGGTATTAATTTTTTTATTTTATTACCAAATATATCTAACCTCCAATTTTGTAATATATCTGAAATTTCTAAATGTTTAGCGGCAATCATTTTTAAATTTCTATCACTAATGATAAAAGATTTGTCTATACCTGATTCTTTTGAATTTTTTTCTAAAACCTCTTTTATTTTGCGATAGATCTCTAATTGTTTCTTGTTCAGCTTTACCATCTTTCCTTCACTTTTATTATCGCTATCTATTTCTGGTAGGTTGAAAATTTCAACTATTTGCTCCTTTTCATTATCTGATATTTTCTTATTTATAGATTTGTATTTACTAAGATCTTCAATGGATTTAGGTCTGTCATTTAATATTTTTTCAACTAAATCATCATGGATAACAAAATTTCGAGGTAAATCTACTCTTTTTGATGCATTGTCTCTAATTTTAGCGAATAACTTAATGTCTCTCATGTAAGTATCGCTTTTTCTATTGGTGGAAAATCTTTTAATTAAATTGTCTGGATTAGAGCTATCATGATTTTGGCATTTTTTAGTAAAATCTTCCATTTCCCAATTAAACCAAGATAGTCTGTTTTGATTTTTTAGTTTTTTTTCTAGTTTATGATAAATTTTTATTAGATACTTTACGTCTAATGCGGCATATTTCATCTGCTTGTCAGTCAGAGGTCTTTTTTTCCAATTACTTCTCTGAGATTCGTCGCATAATTTTCTAGAGCAAAGTTTTTTTGTTAGTAATTTATAGCCAATATTATGATTAAGATCAGAAAAATTTGCCATAATTTGAGTGTCAATTATGTTATTATAATTGTTATCATCCTTATTGAAATACAAAACTTCTAAATCATG
>JBLHPX010000107.1:0-3885 GCA_047624545.1 Ulvibacter sp. | reverse complement strand
TATTTTTAAATTGATGATGGTTGGTTAATTCTGTTTTTAAAGTGTGGAACAATGATTCTGCAACTGAATTATCCCAGCAATTACCTTTCCTGCTCATGCTCTGAATAATTACATGATCTTTTAGAATATTTCTGTAAGATTCTGAAGCATATTGATTACCTCTGTCGGAATGTTAAATTAATCTTTTTTTTGGTTTTCTTTTAAATAGGGCCATTGTTAGAGCATCGTTAACAAGTTCTAATCTCATATTATCAGCCATAGACCAGCCAATAATCTGTCTGGAATACAGATCGATTACAGTTGCTAGATATAACCACTCTTCTGATGTAGGAATATAAGTTATATCTCCTACCCAATATTTATTTGGAGAAATAACATCAAATTTTCTATCTAATAAATTGGGAGATATTGGTTTATTATGCCTTGAATCAGTTGTAACTTTAAACTTTCGTTTAGTTTTACGGGTAATGATCTGCTATTGTCATTAATTTACCAATTCTGCGCCTACTAATGAATATATCATTTTTTGCTAATTTTTTGACAGTTCTTCTGGTTCCATAGATATTACGATTTTAAGTAAGTATTTCTGTAATCATTTTTGTTAGTTTTATATTTTCTTGATCCCTATTGCTAATTTTACAGAAGAAGATCTAAATTCTGAAGAATAATTATTGCGCTTTTGATGGGACATAGTTTTGATTTATTTTTGTTAAAAATCTGTCTGGTAAAGTGTGGCCGCATCAAAAAAAATTTACCAAAAAACTGTCCATTGTAATTGACGCTTGACAGGTCACTTTAAAAATACTCAGAAACAATTTGAACATTTTGATTTAAGCTTAATTCCAATTGGAGCTTATGAGCCAAGATGGTTTATAAAAAAAGCCCACATGAATCCAGAAGAATAAGTCATTTCCCATAAAGATTTAAATTCAAAACAATCAATAGGAATACATTTTGGAACTTTTCAACTGACTAATGAAAAAATTGATGATCTAATCAAAGATTTAGAAAAGGCACGACAAAAACATAAAATTCTTGAAAATGATTTTTTTACTCTAAGGGAAGGTGAATCTTATTTGATACAATAATTATAATGCCACTTTTGACTTCAAAGAAAATCCTCCCTCTACTTTTATTACTTGTCCGGTAATCCAATCATTTTCTGGATTAAGCAAAAATGAACAAGCCCTTGCAATATCTCCTAGATTGCCAATTTTACCCAAGGCGTGCATTTTATTTGACGCTTGCAGCATCATTTCATTCTGAGTAATCATCTTACTTAAATTAGTGTCAGTTAAGCTTGGCGCTACCGCATTAAATCTAATGTTTTTTGGTGCGTAAGTACAAGCTGCTGATCTAGTTAGACCCTCAATTGCTGATTTTGCTGCAGCTATTGCTTCATGATTAGCAATTCCAACGGAGGCTGCAATTGACGATATTAAAACCACAGACCCACCATTATTCATATATTTTCCAACTCCTCTAGTAATGGCAAAACTTGTAGTAAGGTTTTTATGAATAACATCTAGATATTCTTCAAATTTGGTTTGATGAGCAGATTTTAATAAAATTGAGCCAGAAAAATTAACCACCCCATCAATGGAACCAAATTTTTCCTTAGCTATTTTAAAGATATTTTCTACCGAATCAAAATCAGATAAATCTGGACAGATTTCAAAATCATAACCAAATTCATCTCTGATTTCCTGAGCTTTTTGCTCGTCTCTTGATGTAAATAAAACATTACAATTAAAGATTTTCAATTTTCTAATTAGATCTTTGGCGATTGTTGATGTGCCTGCAAAAATAAGGTAATTTTTCTGATTAAATGCTTTCATGATTTTTCTTATTTTAATTTTAAATAATACTTCGTTTCTTTTGAAAAAAGGTAATGTCCAGGGACGATTATAATACGCCCCAATAGGATTTTCTAAATCTGCTTTAATATTCTATGATTTTATTTTTTTAACCAAAATTTCTTGATATTCTTAAAAGTTACCACCACTTTATCTTCCAGAAACAGTAATAGCAATCAATCTCTGATTTCTAATATTTTCAATTTTTATACTACACAGTTTTGATGATAGGTTCGTTAAATTTATTTAGAATCTAAACTATCAACCATTAATTCCTTTATAGTGCCAGCAAAATCTTTTTGATCAAAGCTTTTCCTATTTATTATTCCTACCTCTCTGAATTTCTTTGGAGAAAAAGAAAGAGTTTTTAAATTATCATTATCTAAGCAAGATAATTTTGGCAACAAAGCAGCTCCACTATTAATTCTAACCATACTCTTAACTGTCTCTATATTGGTGGCATAAAAATCACTAAAAGAATTTTGATTATATATAGAGCAAATTTCCTTAATATTATCAGACATACAATTTCCCTCCTCCAGTAAAATTAACTTCTTGTCCTCCATGATTTTTGGAAAATCATCTTGTGTTAATTTTGATTTTTTGGGCAGGGCTAGAAGAAATTCCTCATCATATAACTTTAAGTAATTTAGCTTATCATCAATCAAATCTTGAAAATAAGCTATTATGCCAAAATCAACTTCTCCTGCTTTTAGTTTTTTTATAAGATCGTCGGTTTTTAATTCTAGAAAATAGAATTTAATATGTGGTAATTTTTGATGTAGTTTATCAATAACTAAAGGAAGTAAATAAGAGCAAATCGTTGGAATAAGAGCTATTTTTATACTTACCTCATTATTGTTAATATTCTTAATTTTTAAATAAGAACTAGTAATAGACTTTGCCTGTTTTATGACTTCTTCACCTTTGATAGTAGTAATAATATTTTTTTTATCCCTTTCAAAAATATTAAAACCAAGTTGATTTTCAATTTTCTTTATTTGCTGACTAAGTGCAGGCTGAGAAATAAAACATTTCTGCGAAGCTTTGCTAAAACTCTTTAATTCATTTACAGCAATTAGATATTCAAAGTCTCTGATGTTCATTATAAGTAATGATTATGATTAATATAATTACAATATACTATACTTATAAGTTAATTTCTCTACACTTAGTTTTATGATCCATTTTGATCGTAATTTTATTAATTTAAATTAAATAATTAATCATGCTAACTATTGGAGATAAGTTTCCAGCTTTCAACTTAAAAGCTGTTAAATCTGGTAAGTACCCAGAAAGCCCAAATGATGCTTTTATCGATATTAATAACGAAACTAACAAAGGTAAGTGGCAGGTGATTTTCTTCTGGCCAAAAGACTTTACTTTTGTTTGTCCAACTGAAATTGCTGCCTTTGGTAAATTAAATGAAGACTTTGTTGATCGTGATACAGTGTTAATTGGAACAAGTACCGATAGTGAATTTGTTCATTTGGCTTGGAAAAGGGATAATGAAGAATTATCAGAACTTCCTATTCCAATGCTGGCTGATGTTGGTGGTAAATTATCATCTGATCTTGGAATTCTTAATAAAGATGAAGCGGTGGCAAATCGTGCAACCTTCATTATTGACCCAAGTGGAATAGTTAGGTTTGTATCAGTTACAGATCTGAACGTCGGTCGTAATCCTAATGAAGTTTTAAGAGTTCTAGATGCTCTTCAAACTGATGAATTATGCCCATGTAACTGGAAAAAAGGTGAGGACACTATCAATGTTTAAAATTTAGAACTAGGACTTGTAAAATCAGACAAGACCTAAAAATATTAATCAAATAAAGAAAAATAAAATGACAAAAAATATAGAATTTAAAGATTACGCTAAAGATATAAAATTAAATTTATCCAACATCCTAAAAATTGACCCAGAGTCGTCTTTAAAAGAAAATCAAATATATGCAATAGCTCTCTCTTGCGCTTATACTACTAAAAATTCTGATTTAGTAGAATTTATTTTAGAAAAAGCGGAAGACAA
>JBLHPX010000106.1:0-3888 GCA_047624545.1 Ulvibacter sp. | reverse complement strand
AGATTTTTCAGTTGGAGAATTGTCTTTGATATGAGACCTAGTTAAGAAAACTTTCTTATTTTGCAAATAATTACAAAAATCAAAAGCGGACACTGCGATTTTACGTAAATTTGAGGACATACCAAGTTCTTCACGCATTTTTGAGTTAAGCCAATTATCAAAATTATTAAAATTTGGAAAATCTCCCTCATTAAGATTTGGGATTATTAAGACGTCTGGGTTGACCAATCTAGCCTCGATATTAGAAAAAATATGTAATTTTGGATGATATTTTTTACCCTCTTTTTTAAATTTCTTACCAGAAACTAATAAATTTAAAATTTTAATATAATCTCCCATCTCTATCTTAAAGTTTAAATCTAAGGACTTTAGCTCATTGTAAAATTCTAAAAATTCAGCGAATCCTTCAAAATTTACAACCTGAACATAGCCACTATTATTTGTGGTTAAGTTTTGGGAAATTTTTAAATTATTATCAATAATTTTAACTAAATCAGTCTTGCTATTTGAGTCAGGCTTAAAAAATTCTTGGAAAATATTAAGTATTTTATTAAAAAAGAAAGATAGGTCATAATTATTAACCTTATCAATAAATTTTAACATCCCTCCTAGATCGTTAAACTTTATGTTCTGCCTAAGAATTTTTACTTCAAAACAAGATAAATTTGTACAGTAAAATTTATCATCAAAGCCGCATTTAACCATAGGATGCTTAAGAATGGAGATTAAGTTAATGGCAGAAAAATCTTCATTAAAAAATCTAAAAATTAATAACAGAAAATTAATAATTTCTGAATTTTGTAAATAGTTATTTGCCGAATCATTGATATTGATTCCCCATTTTTCTAATTTTTTAGACAATATGTTGCTAAAGTTACTATCGCTTGAAATTATTGCCACTTCTTGATTAAGCTCTATTTGCTCCCTGACTATTAAAGATACCAAATCAATTTCCTCATAAATATCTTTAGCCTCTATTCTGGTTAAATTTTGAATATTATTTTGATCTAGATTTGAAATTTGCCAATTACCCAATTCTTCGGCTGGTAACATGGCGTGATGAAGTAAGTTGACAGAGTTGTTTTGCAAATAAAATTTAGAAAACTCTAAGTTTTTTATATCTTTTTTATTAAAATTAATTTTCTGTAATAGCTTACCCAATAAAAACTGCGGATGATATTCTGGAATTTTAAAATCTATATTTTGGTCAAGATTTTGCAAAACCACCCTACCCTTTGGTAAATTAAGAATTACCCCTATTAAGTTCGCAGTGGCAACGACACTACCAGTCGATCCGGCAATTATGACCTCCCTATCAGTATTTCTATTTAAAAAATCAGAATAAAAATTAATCATCTGATTTTGGTAATTAACTATTGAAGAAATATTATTTTTTAACAAAATATTTTTCCACTCGCTGCCAAAATATCGTAAAAAACTTAAAATCTTTCTTTTATGATCCGAGATTTCAGAATCATCAATGTTAGATAAATTATCGAGGGATAAATTCTCTTTTTCGACTTCAGACAAAAAACTCTCCAAATTAATGGCTAAAGAAAAAATATGACTGAGGCTAACATCTTTACCGAAAAGATTAGACTTTTTATTCCATTTTTCTATTTCCTTTGTTAATAAAATTTTATATTTTAATTTAGAACTTGGCTTAATAAGAAGATTGGCATCGATAGATTCCTTAGAAATATAATCTAGCAATAGTTCATCATAATCTATGTCACCAATAGCTTTGATTCTAGGCAAAATTATTGCTGACTCCTGAGCTTGTTCCAAAAAATATTTTTTAATTAAACGAACTGATCGACGACTAGGAAGAAGAAGGGTTAATTTTGATAATTCACTCAGCTTGTAATTAGATAATATAAAATAAGTTAGGCTTTTTAAAAAGTGGTGATTGCCTGGAATGTTATATACTTTTTCCACTTATCTTTTGATTTAATTGTCTCCTTACAAAGATAGTCACAAATAATTATAGACATCCAACCAATGATTCTTGCAAAAATAACGGGTAATATGTGAGAAGACATGCTTAGAAAAAAACCTAAATTTTTTAAATGAATCTCGATACCACTTTACGGAAAATATTTAATGGGTTTTTGTAACTTCGGCCAAATAGGCTGAAACCAAAATACAAAAAATATAGGCCTGTAGAATTGCAACAAATAACTCAAAACCAGTCATAATTACAGCAAATAAAAGCGGAAATATACCAGCCAGACCAAGCGTTACAACGAATCCAGCAATTACTTTTAAAAGCACATGACCCGCAACCATATTTGCAAAAAGCCTTACAGATAAGGTAATCGGTCTAATCAAAAACGAGAAAAATTCAATCATAAAAATTAAAGGTCTCATAAATAGTGGTACTCCTGAAGGTAAAAACATACGAAAAAATCCTCCAATCCCATTACGATAAATAGCAAAAATAATAATCACTAAAAAGGCAATCAAAGCTAGAGATAAAGTAACAACAACCTGACTAGTTGCAGTGAAGGCGTAAGGAGTCATGCCCATAATATTGCACATCACAATGAACATAAAAAGAGAAAATATTAAAGGAAAAAACTTCTCCCCCTCATCTCCAATAGCATTTTGAAGCATATTTTTAATAAAAAGATAGAAGGACTCTCCTACAATTTGCAATTTATTGGGTAATATGCTTAATTTTCTGGTAGATATAAACATGAACAAGCAGATAATAAAAGTAGCTATGATCATGTAAAGTGAAGAATTGGTAATGCTGAGATCGATATTAAAACCTCCCAATTTAAATTCTAACTCTTTTATTTTTTTAATTTGAAATTGAGCTAGAGGGTCGTCACCATTAGAATTACTTGACATTATTATGTGTATTAGTTAAAAATTGGCTTAATAAAAAACCTATATATCGTTAGTGATAATATCTACAAACACGTCTATAGGTTAAATAACTATGCTACATTATTATAACATAATAAAATTATCAATAAAAATCATAAATAATGAGATTTAATATCAAAAAATCAACTCTCTCATCTTCTTTAGCTTTGGTTAGCAGTGTAACTGAAAGAAAAAATACTATACCCATCCTTAAGAACATTAAGTTAGAGGTTATTGACAATAAACTATTCCTAAGTGCAACCGATATGGATATATTATCTGAATCAAGAATTGAAACCTTGGATGCCGAAAATGGGAAAACTACAGTTCCGGCGCAATTATTTTACGATATTGTTAAAAAAATTCCAGATAATAAGCAGATCACAGTTATTTTAGAAGATGAAAAATCTTCTGTTAAAATAAAATATGATAAATCAAAATTTTTAATACCCTGCCTAGATACTAATGAGTTTCCAATATTGGGTGATGATGAGATGGATGTTGAGTTTGAAATGCCTGCAGAAGAATTAGCGAAATTAATTGACAAAACAAAATTTGCAATGGCGACTGACGAAACAAGACATTACATTAATGGCATATTTTTACACTCAGTTAAAGATAAGGATAAAATTATAGTTACAGCTGCTGCCACAGATGCTCATAGATTAGCCGCTGCCTCAAGTAGTTTGTCCACACTAAAAGAAGAGATAGCTGGGGTAATCATACCAAAAAAGACGGTTCATGAAATTAGAAAAACCATAGAAAATAAAAAAGATATTAAAATTTTAATATCAAGAACTAAAATAAAAGTAATTGCCGATGACAGCATATTGATATCAAAAGTTGTAGATGCTGATTTTCCTGACTATAAAAGGATAATACCTCATGATAATGACAAAATAGCAGACATCAATAAAAAGGAATTCTTTGAAGCAATTGACAGAGTATCTACGGTCATAATAAATAAGGATCATAAATCTTTAAAATTATCATTAGCTAAAAATAAGCTGAAAC
>JBLHPX010000105.1:0-3915 GCA_047624545.1 Ulvibacter sp. | reverse complement strand
CTTAGCAAGTATGTAAATTGGTGCCAACGATTATAGGTGCATCTTATAGCACTTCCTAAAGCATATCACAAAAACTATGTTAGAAACTAAATAATTTATCTTTATATTTTTACACATCATCTACAAAAAGACTTATAAAATATGGATATATTGTTTATTTTAGGGTGGATTTTGGTATAATATTAAAATCAAAAATTTGTTTAGCAATCTTGTTGCCTAAATTTTTTACCCTCTTTAAATCCTCTAATGAAGCCTGTTTAATAGAATTAAGGTCTCCAAAGTGATTTAGTAATAATTTTTTACGAGCAGCACCAACATTTGGAATTTCATCAATCTCAGACTTAAACATGGATTTTTTTCTTTTAGCAACATGGGTGCCAATTGCAAAGCGATGAGCCTCATCACGAAGATTTTGCAAATAATGAGAAATAGCAGAATTTTTAGGTAAATTAAAATGATGGTATTCATTATTTTGAATTATGTGAAAATCTTCTAGACCAGCATTTCTACCAGATCCTTTTGACATACATAAAAAAGGAATTTTAATATTTTTTTTATCAAAAACCTTTTCTACTGCTGACAATTGCCCTTTTCCACCATCGATAATTATTAAATTTGGTAAATTTTTCTCTTCCTGATTATCAAAATCCTTAAATCTTCTGTAAAAAACTTGTTTTAAAAAATTGGTGTCATCTTTTTTTGATAATTCTTCTAACTTTATATTAAATTTACGATAATTACTCTTTATAAAGCCATCTTCTGAAGCAAAAACCATAGCGCCAACAACATTTGTGCCAGAAATATGACTATTGTCATAAATTTCTATCCTATTTGGGATATGTTTAATTTTTAAAAGAACCTTTAACTGCAGCAATAAATCTGCAATCTTAATGTCACTTGCGATTTTTTTATCAATTTCTTCCTGTACAAAGAGTAAATTGTCGTTAATTAATTGTAATTTCTTACCTTTTTTAGGATAAAATATCTTGACATACCTCGCTCCTCCAAGAGAATTAGGAATTTTCTGTATTTGAGAAATGTCCATTGAACCAAACTCCTGAACGTCTTTATTGCCATTAAAAGAAGTCTCTAAGTTGGATAATAAATTGCAAATATCCTCTCTACCCTCCAAATCCACATTGCTAATAATGTTTTTTGGAATTTCATGATTTTGATAAAACTGACTAATAAAAGCAAAAATAATATCAAAATCAGAGTCATCAAGGTTTATGTTAAAAAAATAAGTTTTATTGCCATAATTATGACCAAAACGATAGAAGGAAATATTAATTGCAACGATATTAGTCTTTCTCACAAATAAAATCATATCCATCTGCCCTATTTCAGCGATACTTATATTCTGTTTAGCCTGAATAAGGCTTAGAGACTTGATTCTATCTCGAATTTTTGCCGCCTTCTCAAACTCTAATTCTTCACTATATTTTTGCATTTTCTTAGATAACTCCTCCTGCAAGTTAGAATTTTTACCCTTTAAAAAATTAATTGCCATTTCTGTCAATTTTTGATACTCTTCTTTCGATATCAAGTCAACACATGGCGCGCTACATCTCTTAATTTCATATTCAAGGCAAGGTCTTTTTCGAGACCTAAATTCAGCATCTGAACAACTCCTAAGTAAAAAAGTCTTCTTAAGAGACTCTATTGACTGAGCAACGGCGTAAATATTAGCAAAAGGCCCAAAATGGTAAGATTTATTATCTTTTAAACCGCGATATTTAAAAATTTTTGGAAAATCTTCATTTTTAGAAATAGAAATATAAGGAAAAGACTTGGAGTCTTTAAGTAGAATATTATATTTTGGTTTATATTTTTTAATTAAATTACACTCTAAAAGTAAAGCCTCAATTTCATTATTAGTTAGAATCACCTCTAGCTTTTCAGCATTTAAGGTCATTTTAGTGATTCTGGTAGTAAGATTTTTGGTATCCAGATAATTTTTAAGACGATTATATAGGTTTTTTGCCTTACCGATATAAAGAATTTGATCATTTTTGCCAAAAAATTGATAAATTCCAGGTTTTTTAGGAGCTTCTTTGATTTTTTCTCTTAAATATTTTTGCATTATAAGTGAACTTTATAGCATTTCACCAAATAGTTAATAATTATATTCTCTAATTTTTGAATCTATTTGTAATTTGATATCTTCTGTCTCCATCAAAAGACATTTTAGAGATTTTTGGACCAATTACTGATTGCCGCCTTTTAAATTCATTATTATAAAATAATTTTACCACCTTTTTAACAATTTCGGGATTAAAATTTTTACTAATTACCTGTTCCTCTGACATTTGCTCTTCAATTATTAGATATAAAATTTGATCTAGAATATTGTAATCTGGCAAAGAATCAGAATCTTTCTGAGACTCCCTGAGTTCAGCGGTAGGATCTTTTATAATAATATTTTCTGGAATAATACTATCTTTTTGCAACTTAGAGATTCTAGGAATATTTTTATTTCTCCATTTTGATAATTTATAAAGTTCCGTTTTATAGATATCTTTTATTGGGTTATATGCTCCATTCATGTCGCCATAAAGAGTAGAGTATCCAGTTGCTAATTCAGATTTATTTCCAGTTGATAATAGTAAATTACCAAATTTATTAGAAACAGCCATTAATAATAAGCCTCTAATACGCGATTGAACATTTTCTTCTGTAAAATCAGCATCTTTGCCACCAAAAATTGACTGCAGACTAGATTCTACCTCATTAAAAATATCTTGAATTGGAATTTGCTCTAAATTTATACTTAAATTATCAGAAAGATTCTTGGCATCAATAAAACTTTGACTAGAATTATATTTAGAAGGTAAAGCTATCAGCCTTACATTCTTAGGCCCCAAAGCATCGGCGGCAATAGTTGCGACCAAAGCAGAGTCGATACCTCCAGAAAGGCCGATAACCACATTTTGAAAACCATTCTTATAAACGTAGTCTCTTAATCCCAAAGTTAGGGCGCTGTAAACCCTTTGCTCTTCTGACATAAAAAATTTACCAATACTATTAATATCAGAATAATCGTCAATCTCAATTAAGGCAGAATCCTCCTCAAACTCCTTCAAAGATAATGCTAACTCATTATCCTTGTTGATCACAAAAGAGGAGCCATCAAAAATTAAAGAATCATTACCTCCTACCTGATTGAGATAAATAATATTTTTTTGTAAATTTTGATTAAATTTTTTAACTCTATCGATTCTTGTTAATAATTTATTATATTCAAAGGGTGAAGAATTAATAGAAATGATTAGATCAATTTCTTGCTCAAGCAACAAAAATGAATTCTTTAAATTCCAAATATCTTCACAAATAAGAACTGCTACATTTAGACCTCTGAATTTTATATTTTTTAGATTATTAGATGCTGTAAAATATCTTTTTTCGTCAAAAACGCCGTGATTTGGAAGTTCTTTTTTATGAAACAACTCCTTTATGAAGCCATTCTCAATTAAAATAGCCGAATTAAACAAGGATGTAGATCCATATTTATCAAATATTCTAACAGGAGATCCAATTAATATTGCAGCTTTCTTGCTTTTAGTGTGGTCAGCTAGCAATTTAATTTTATCTTCTATCTTATCCAAAAAATAACCTTTTAGCAGCAAATCTTCTGGAGGATAGCCAGAAATAGCTAATTCTGAAAATATTACTAAATCTGAGGAATTTTGATGGCTTGAGTAAAAATCAATAATTTTTTTACAATTTACATCTAAATCACCAATAGTAAAATTAAGTTGTGCTAGTTGTATATGCATTATTTAGTGATTCTAAAACTCTTTAAAATAGGAAAACATTGTGTATAAAGATCTGTACTCGATATTATTTTCTTTAGCACCTATCCTACTGACTTCGACTTTCATATTATCGCTAATTCTATATCCAGCATTATATTCT
>JBLHPX010000104.1:0-3921 GCA_047624545.1 Ulvibacter sp. | reverse complement strand
GCAAATGTCTTGTAATCCTGCAATTGGCGGAGTTGCTAAGGGACCAATTGTGCGTGAAATCGATGCTTTAGATGGTATAATGGGTAGGGCCATTGATTTGTCCGGTATTCATTTTAAGATTTTAAATGCCAGTAAGGGTGCAGCCGTTCATTCGCCTAGGGCACAAGCTGATAGAAAACTATATCAAGAGGCAGTTAATCAGATTTTAAGTAATTATCAAAATTTAGATTTATATTTTGATAAAATTTCTGATTTAATTATTAAAAATAATCAAATTAAAGGTGTGGTTACAGTAGGTGGTGGAGAATTTTTAGCTAAATCAGTTATTTTAACTGCCGGAACTTTTCTTTCTGGCATAATTCATATTGGTAAAAAGCAAATTTTAGCAGGAAGAGTTGGTGAAGAAGCTTCTAATGGTATTTCAGAAACGTTAAAAAAATATAACTTTTCTTTGGGGAGGTTAAAAACTGGCACACCACCAAGAATTCATAAGGACTCAATTGATTATTCTGATTTAGAGTTTCAAGGAGGAGACGAAGTTCCAAAACCTTTTTCTTTTTTAAATAAAAAAATTACAATTCCGCAAATCAATTGCTTTATTACTTATACAAATAAGGAAACTCATAAAATTATTAAAGATAATCTAGAATTCAGTTCTATTTCTTATGGCAATATTACCGGTTCCGGTCCGCGTTATTGCCCTTCAATTGAAGATAAAATCGATCGCTTTTATGATAAGGAGAGGCATCAAATTTTTCTTGAACCAGAAGGTTTGGATTCAGATCTGATTTATCCTAATGGTATTTCAACATCTCTTCCTGAAGAAACTCAGCTAAAATTTTTAAAGACTATTAAAGGTTTAGAAAACGTTAAAATAATGCAATATGGCTATGCTATTGAGTATGATTTTATTGATCCAAGGGAATTAAAGCCTACATTAGAGACTAAAAAAGTTAAGAATCTTTTTTTTGCAGGACAAATTAATGGAACAACTGGTTATGAAGAGGCTGCAGGACAGGGCCTTGTTGCAGGTGTTAATGCAGCACTAAAGGCTAAAAATTCTGACAAAGAGTTTACTTTAAGTAGGTCGAATAGCTATATTGGCGTGATGATTGATGATCTTGTTCGTCTTGGGACTTTGGAGCCCTACAGAATGTTGACATCGAGGGCGGAATATCGTCTTTTACTACGTTCAGACAATGCTGATTTAAGGTTAACTAAAATTGGCATAGATATTGGATTGGTTACAAAGGGTAGGGAGAAAGTTTTTTTAGAAAAAGAAAGGACTTTAGAAGAAGATTTAAAAAAATTAAATAAAATTATTATTACTCCGGCAAAATTAAAGGAATTTGGAGTGGATATTAAGCAGGATGGTATTAAGAGGAGTGTTTTTGAGATACTGGCAATGAATAATATAGATTTTACTAAAATTATTGAAATTTGGCCAGAATTTTCTACAATATCAAAGGAAAATCAGGAACAAATTTCCATTCAAGCCCTTTATTATTTTTATATTAAGAGACAAGAAAAAGATATTGAGATTTTTAAAAGGGATGAGTTTCTCAGAATTCCAGATAATTTGGATTACAAGAATATCAAGAGTCTTTCTAATGAGGTAGTTGAAAAGTTAAATTTTACTAAACCAACAAATATTTCTGTTGCCAGTAGAACTCCTGGAATCACTCCTGCTGCTATCATGGCAATTATAATCTATTTAAAGAAAATATATTAAATATAAATGGAAATTAATTTTTATCAAATTGATGATCTTTTGCATAAAATGATAGCGCCTTTATTGCTTAAAATTTATGATCAGCAAAAAAAAGCCTTAATTTTATGTGAAAATGAAGAGATGATAGGGAAGTTAGATTTAGGCCTTTGGAACTTTTCTAAAACTAAATTTTTACCACACATTACTGATCAAGATGATTTTGATCTAAAGATCCAGCCAATTTTATTAACTGAGAGGGAGGAAAATTTAAATGATGCTGACTTTTTACTAATGTTTTCTGAGAAGTCAGAGGAGTTTATGAAAAACTTTGAAAGAATATTCTACTTTTTTGGTCCAAATGACCTCCTTGATGCTAGATCTTTTTGGAAATCTTCTAAGAAAAAATCCTACAATCTTAATTTCTATAGAAGAGAAAATGGGACTTGGAAGAGGCAGGATCTCTAGGTGCTAAATTCAACCACTAATTTGAACAAAACATATAATTTTTAAACCAAAGAATTTGATGCTAATTTTAGCTTCTCGTTCCAAACTTGATTAGGAGTTGCTAAGTTCTAGATTCTAATGGAACAAAGTCATATAATTTTTATTTTTTAACTTAAAAAATAAAAATTATATGACTTTGTTCCATTAGAATCTAGAACTTAGCCTACTACTATGATGACCCCCAATATTCAGACCATTTTTTAAATTTTACCGTAGACAAATTATCTGTGTAAATCTTATCATTTTTGATAAGATTTTGTTATTAATTAAAATTTAAAATTAGATAATTATGTCAAAAGTAAAGCAAAATTACAGTTCCAGTTTTAAGCTAAAAGTAGTATTAAAATATATTTCAAACGATTCCACTATTTCAGAAATATGTCAGGAATTTGGGATTAGTAAGCCAACTTTACATAAGTGGGTATCTAAGCTAAAATCATCATCAGATTTAGTTTTTAATCAAAAGGCTTCGGGTAATAATAAGAAAGAATATGATAAAAAGATTGAATCTCTTAATGGTCAAATAGGAGAATTATTCGTAGAAAATAGCTTCTTAAAAAAGGTCTTAGACGCTTAGATAATAAGAGGAGAGTTTTTATATTAAATAAAAACTCTCCTGATTTAAGCGTCAGAAAGCAATGTAAAATATTAGAAATAACTCGTTCTAATTTTTATTACAAATCCAAGGAAGGTGGGTTCAATCATAATGATAAATTTATCTCTGACTCCACTCTTGCTAATGAAATTCATGAATTATGGCAAGAATATCCATTCATGGGATATCGTAAAATAACAGCAATGCTTAAATTGCACAAAAAATACAATGTAAATAAAAAAAGAATATCTCGATTGATGAAATCTATGAATATAAGGGCTATATATTCAAAACCAAATTTGAGCAAATCTGATGATAGTTATAAATACCCATATTTATTAAATGATATCGATATAGTAATTCCCAATCAAGTATGGGAAACGGACATAACATATATCAGGCTTAAGCAAGGATTTGTATATCTCCTTGCGATAATTGATGTTTTTAGCAGATATGTAGTTTCTTGGAAAATATCAAATAATATGGAAATAGATTTTTGTCTATCAGCATTGGAAGATGCCCTAAGAATCACGAAACCAATAATTCTCAATACTGACCAAGGATCTCAATTTACCTCACATAAGTGGGTGAATACAGTATTATCTAATGATATCAAGGTTTCGATGGATGGAAAAGGGAGGTGGGCTGACAATATATTCATTGAAAGATTCTGGCGATCAGTAAAATATGAAGAAATTTTTATCAACCCTCCTGATGATTTTATAGAATTAAAATCTAACATAAAAAGATACATTAACTTTTATAATAATGTAAGGCCTCATCAATCTTTAAATTATACAACCCCATCAACCATCTTTACTGGTGGATAAAAAAATTAAGTATTTAAGAAACAAAAAATAAATATTTTTATTAACTAATTTGAATCTAAATTATTGTAATATTTAAGATTATTGCTAAAATAAATTTGTGTTACAGGCAGAAGTGCCGATGAGCATAAACAAGAAATAAACTGGAAGAAAAACCTCCATTTATAAGTTATTTTTTTGATAAAAAATCTATCAAAAAAATAACGAAAAGAAATAATTTGTCTACGGTTTAAAAAAAATTTTGGTTTGATAAATGGGGTCACCATATAGGAAGTATAAAATCA
>JBLHPX010000103.1:0-3988 GCA_047624545.1 Ulvibacter sp. | reverse complement strand
CAGCATTTTTGGCTTTATTATTTTTTATTTCAAAAAAATTTATTAAATAATGAGTTTCACTACTAATGTCAACCGCTTTTCGATGTGCCTGCGGCAAAATATCAAGAATAATTTTATCTTTTAAAACTTCTTCTAAGTGATTTTTAAGGATTCTTTTCCAATAATTATCAATTTTAAAATCAGAAAATTTAGCAGAAATTGCTAATTTATAATTTGGAATTAAATCCTGCACCCTTAAAAGTCCAAATAAAGCATCAATAAATAAAATTGAATTATTTGCACGATCTTTATGAGCGTCACCCAAAGATGGATAATCAATTGCACTGAACATTACTCCAGAATATCTCTCAATCGTTGGTAATGTTAATTTTTGATCAAAATTTTCTAAAAAAGACGTAATATTAGAAATGTTAGATTTAACAGAAAATAATTTTTCTAAATCAGAATTACTGGCTTTAGAAATAAAATCTAAAAGATTTTTTAATAAAAATTTCCGATCATTTTCTAAAAAACCAAAGGCATGACGACTTTTAGCTTCAATGTATTTTTCTTTGCCTCCCTCTATTTTTCCCTCCGATGGTGGCAGAAGAATATTATAATTAGTCAAATTAATTTATAAACAACCTAAAATACCCTAATATTACCAATCCGGCAAAAATATTTGCTAAGAATCCAACTTTTGCCATTTCACTAATTTTTATAAATTTACTAGAGAAAATTATAGCATTTGGGGGGGTAGACATCGGCAACATAAAGGCGCAGGAGCAAGCGATAACAGCAGGAAGGACAACGTCAAATTGAGCTTCCACACCACCTATTTTTAACCCAATTTCAACTAAAATTGGAATCATAATGGCAATCAGAGCGGCATTACCAATAAATTCTGTCAAATATATTGTCAAAAATAACGTAATTACTATTGCCAACACAATACTTCCGTCAGACCAGACAGAAATGTAATCACCTAAAACAGCAATAATACCAGATGATTCAAGAGCTTTAGCGATTGAAATACCCCCTCCGAATAAAAGCAATGTACCCCAAGAAATTTCTCTAGCATCCTCCCAATTTAAAATCGCATCGGTTCTTTCTTTATTGGGCAAGGCAAATAACAAAGTGATACCCATAATGCCGATTGAAGCGTCAGATATTTTAATAGGTAAATAGGATTTAAAAATCCAGCCGCAAGCGATAATTACAAAAACCAATAAAACATTAGCCTCTTCATAAGTAATTTTTCCTAATTTCTTCAGCTCATCATCAATAAATTTACGTCCCTGAGTTAAGTCGGCATTAATTTTACCAGCAAGAGTTTTTAGATAAAGCCACATTAATAAAATCAAAATAACCACCAAAGGGAAGAACATTTTAAACCAAGCAATAAATTCAAACTCATAATTTAAAGATTCACTAGCATAAGCAGCAAAAATAGCATTCGGAGGAGTGCCAATCAAAGTTGCCATACCGCCAATTGAAGCTGAATAGGCGATAGCGATTAGAAGATATTTAGAAAAAACTATGAATCTTTCATCCTGCTTTCTTAAAACTCCAATCACGGACATAGCAATAGGCAGCATCATCATAGTCGTTGCGGTATTGCTAATCCACATACTTAAAAATGCAGTAGAAATCATGAAACCAAGCATGATTCCTGACGCTGATTTACTAGTAAATTTTAAAATATAAAGCGCAATTCTTCTGCTTAATTTCCATTTGCTAATTGCAATCGCCAAAATAAGACCACCTAAAAATAGAAAAATAATCGGACTACCATAATTTTTTGACACATCACCTATTGGCATAATGCCAAATAATGGCATCATAAAAAGCGGAAAAAGAGAAGTTACAGGAATCGGAAGAGCTTCAGTGATCCACAAGGAAAAAATAAAAACACTTACCGCAACAACAGTGATTATCTCTGTTGTAAAAATTTCACTCCCTGGTAAATTTAAAATTACAAAAAGAAGAAGAAGAGAAAATAATATTTTTAAAATTCTATTATTGAGTAATATATTCATAATGATATTATTTTTATGATTCGAGCTTTGGCAAAATAATTTCTGACTATTTTGATTCTGAATTAACATCATTGATTCAGACGTCACCAGGATTATTTAGCTATTTCGGTAGGTAGGTTTCGATTGACCAAGAATACTAATTCAAAAATGTTAAAAGTTAAGTTAATAATATATTTTATTTGTTGTTTTATTTTATCATCCAGTCTCATGGCTAGTGACCTATTGGAAAAAAATAAAATTAAATTAAAAAAAATTGAAAATTATCTAAATAATATTAAATATCTAACATCTGATTTTATTCAAACAGCACCAGAAGGCGACATTAATTATGGTAAATTTTTTCTCTCTCGCCCCGGAAAAATGAGAATTGAATATGATGAAGAAATTCCTATCTTAATTATTGTCAACAACAATATATTATCCTATTCAGATCTAGAGCTAGAAGAAAACTCCAACTTCCCAACGGGTAGTACACCGGCATCATTTTTGACTCGTAAAAATATTTCATTTTCTGCAAAAGACATTGAATTACTTGATTTTAAAGATGATGGAGAAAAATATATTATATCGATCCGCAAAAAAAATCGCAGAGAAGCTGGAATATTTTATTTAATTTTTAATAAAAATCCGCTATCATTTTTAAAAATGCGTGTTAAAAACGACCTTGATCAAATCACAGATATTTCATTTAAGAATGCCAACTATGAATCAATAATTTCTTCAAATAAATTTATTATTAGAAATTCCAATTTACCAGAATGAGAAGAGGCGGCAAAAGAAGTAGACGAAAAATAATAAGCGACATTAATGTCACACCTTTTGTAGATGTACTCTTAGTGCTGCTAATAATTTTTATGGTCTCGGCTCCCTTACTTAATGGCAATATTAAGGTAGATCTACCAAAAGGATCAGCCAAAAAATCAAATCCCTATCAAGAAAATAAAGTAATAATCACAGTCAAAAAAAATGGCCTAATATATCTTGAAAATAAAAAAGTTAAACTAAGAACTCTCGGCACAAAATTAAAAAAACTCACTAATAATGATTTAAATAGTAAAATTTTTATTAAAGCTGACAAAAGTTTAAATTATGGCACGATAATGGATATTATTAAAAAAATTAACGATACCGGCTTTAGTTCCGCTTCATTAATTACTGAAATTTAATAATGAAAATAATTGCCATAATTGTTGCAGCCGGTACCGGCAATAGAATGAAATCTGACATTCCAAAGCAATATTTACTATTACAAAATAAAACAATTCTACACCATTCTATTAACACCTTTAAGAATCACTCACAAATTTCTAATATAATTTGTGCCATCAATAAGGATGATCTTGATTTATATCACAAAACAATCTCTGATTTAAAAATCTTAGAACCAGTTTTTGGCGGCACTGAAAGGCAAGATTCCGTCAGATTAGCTCTTGAAAAAATTCAAAATTTAAATCCTGACTTGGTTTTAATTCATGATAGTGCCAGACCTTTTGTTACAAAAGAAGTAATCGATAATATCATTCTAAAATTAAATAAAAATAAAGCAGCAATTCCAACAATTTTAGTTAGTGACACTATTAAAAACATTGAAAATGGAGTAATTGTCAATACCGTTGACAGAAAAAACCTTCATCTAGCTCAAACCCCTCAGGGATTTAATTATCAATTAATATCAAAATTACATCAGAAATATCGAAATCAAAAATTCACTGACGACTCATCTCTTTGTGAAAAAGAAAAAATTACAATTGGGATAATTCCTGGAGATATAAATAATTTCAAAATAACTAATAAAGAAGATTATGACAGAGCAAGAAAATTTTGTTAGATCCGGTATCGGAATTGATATTCATAAATTTTCTAATGAAAAATTAGAAAATAATTTTATTAAAATTGGTGGAATTGACATAGAGTTTCCTAGAAAAATCATTGCTCATTCTGATGGTGACGTAGTCATTCATGCAATGATT
>JBLHPX010000102.1:0-4058 GCA_047624545.1 Ulvibacter sp. | reverse complement strand
AATTATTAATATTGCCAAAAAATATGACAGCTTTACTTTAAGCGACCATGCACACTCTCTTGGCGTTATAAATAAAAAATATCAAGATTACGATTTGCATTTGAAAATCGGCACCTTCTCTAAGGCATGTGCTGGCTATGGTGGTTATGTTTCGGCAAATCAAGAAATAATTAACTATCTTAGAAATTTTAGTAAATCAGCAATTTATTCCACCGCCCTACCTCCAGCAACCCTTGCAGGAAATTTAAAAGCCTTAGAAATAATAGAAAAAAAAGATTTAACCAAGAAGTTATGGGAAAATATTAATTATTTTTGTAGTTTAATTGATATTGAAAATCAGCAATCAGCAATCATCCCAATAATCATCGGTGACAATGCAAAAACTTTAAAAATTGCAGAAAATTTAAAAGATCAAGGATTTTTAGTTTCGGCCATTCGCCCCCCAACTGTTGCAATTGGAAAATCTCGCCTTAGAATTACTATCGGCACTAGCCATACAAGGGGTGAGCTAAAGTCGCTAGCAACAAATTTGAGGAACTTAACATGACCATTCTCCTAATAGATAATTACGACAGCTTTACCTACAACCTTTACCATTATATGGCAAAAGTTACTGATGAAAATATTGAAATCATCAGAAATGACAAAATAACTATTGATGAGATTGAAAAAATGAATCTTGGTTATTTAGTTATATCTCCTGGCCCCTGCAGTCCTAATGAAGCTGGCATCTGCCTTGATGTTATTGATAAATTTAAAGATAGATTGCCAATTTTAGGCATCTGCCTTGGTCATCAGGCTATTGGACAATATTTTGGTAGTAAAATTATTAAAAACCTTCCTATGCATGGTAAAGTTAGTAATATTACGCACAATAATAACAGTGTCTTTCAAGACATACCATCACCTTTTAAAGGCACCAGATATCACTCACTAATCATTGAGAAAAAAACCTTATCCAACGATTTAGAAATTACCGCCACAAGTGAAGATGGTGTCATTATGGGAATTAAACACAAAACACTAAATATCCACGGAGTACAATTTCACCCAGAATCAATTGCCTCCGAACATGGTCATCAATTAATAGAAAATTTTTTTAAAATCTAAAAATTACCAAAATTAAAGCAAGTGAAAATTTATATTTTGGTAACATTAGATGCTTAGTCCCTTTGAATAGTGGAGCACCAAAAAACAAATCACGAACTAAATCACGCGAAGCCAGTAAAATCCGAAGAGGTCTCAAAATCTCTAAAACCTCTTGCTTGGAGATAGAGAGAGAATTTTATCATAAAATCAGTAAAATTTAGCTAAATTTAACTTGTCCACGACTTCTTGTGAAAATTAACAATAGTCGTAAAAGACCACTGTTGCTGGGCTTCAAGCCCTATACATTAAATGTTAAGAATTAAGAATGAAGGTGGTTTGTGATGTGTAAGATGGTGCACCCGGCAGGATTCGAACCTGCAACCTCTTGATTCGTAGTCAAACACTCTATCCAGTTGAGCCACGGGTGCTTATCTAAAAATTTATCTTAACGCAAGGTATCGCGCTATTCTGATAAAAAAAACTACTTATTTAGGCTACAACGATACTCCACTAAAATTTTCATTACAAGAGCAAGTTTAAAAATTAAGTTTGTTACTATAGTAAAGTTCATCTATAATGAGTCTTTTAATTTACTAGATTTTTATTCAGATTTTTTGAGTGACTCTGGGATTAAAAAATTGCAAACTAACTGCTACATTAAAGGTGGGAAAAGGTATTATCCCATATATGTCATATTCTCTTCCTAAGAGATTTTTTTGATATAGTTTTGGATAATTTTTATAACTCGATAATCAATAGAGTGCCCCAAATTATTTAATGAGTGACTTTCATAGTTTATTCCTAATTTTGCTAAACCTTCTTCCGCCTCTGACAAGAAGTGGTAGTCCACCACATCGTCATCTGAACCATGAACTAAACAAATTTTTGGCTTTGAATTGATCTCATTAGGTAGGATTAGTCTACCAGAGAGGGATATGATTGCTGCAGGTTCTTCGTTGGATTTTAAGGAGGTATACATGGACATCATAGCTCCCTGTGAGAAGCCAATCAGAATTAAATCTTTTTTTGTAAGGACGTGCTTATCCAACTGCTCCTTAATAAAATTATTTAAAATATCATTAGATCTAACTATTTCGGTAGACATTTTAATGGGGTCATGCTGCGCCAAAGAAAACCATTGATAAGAGTCTTTCATTCCGATGTCGCAATTATAAGTGGCATTTGGAGCTATAAATTTAGCTTCTGGTATGGATTTTGAAATTTCAGGAGCTAAGACAAGGAGATTCTCTCCATTCGAGCCATAACCATGAAGTAAAATAACTAATTTTTTAATATTATTTTTATCTTGAACGAATTCTTGATGTGATAGTTTCATTTTTAATTATTAAAAGAAGTTTATAGAATGCGCTTATAACAAGGTCCGCCTTAAGAGCTACATTTTTTACCTATATTCATAAAAAAACTTTGTGAAATATAGGTATATTACAGTTATTTTTTACAAATGTCAGATAAAAATATTTTGGTATAATTTCTTGAATAATACTAAATATCATTTAAAAATAAATAATGTAGTGAAATATTTTTGAAATAAAATTAATAAAGAATAAAGGATGGTATCTTTAATATGCATCTTAAAGCTTTTTACTAATTTTATCTCAAAAAGATGAAGATAGAACTTTATTATTTTAATATATAATATGAATCTCATTAATCTAGGAAATATAGAGGGTAGAATTCACTTTATTGGTATCGGGGGTATCGGTATGAGTGCTCTTGCTATTATTTTACATCATTTAGGTTTTAAAATTTCTGGCTCTGATATTTCTTATAATAAAAATATTAAAAAATTAGAGGATTTGGGTATTAAATGCCTTACTTCCCAAACATTTAACAATATATCGGATGACATCTCTCTGGTAGTTAAAACCTCTATCATTTACGATGATAACCCTGAAATTATTGAATCTAAAAAGAGAGGTATTGAAATTATTAAGAGGTCTGACATGTTGGCTATGATTTTGTCTGGTAAGAAATCTATAACCATTGCAGGCACTCATGGCAAAACAACTACAACAACTATGGTTTCTGAAATTTTTGAAGAAGCCGGTTTAGATCCGACAGTAATCAATGGTGGCATTATTAATCGCTTCAATTCTAATGGCAAGTTTGGCAAAGGTGTATATATAATTGCCGAAGGTGACGAATCTGATGCTAGCTTTGTTGATTTACCGACATTAATTGGCTTGGTTACCAATATTGAAGCTGATCATATGGATTTTTACAAAGGAGACCACGAAAAATATAAGTCTTACTTTAAAAAATATATTGATAAAATTCCAAAATATGGTTTGGCCGTCTTAAATATTGATGACAAAAATATTAAAAATATTTATAATTTAATTTCTGATAAATCTAATATTATTACTTATAGTATAGGTGACGAATCTGATGTTATTGTAAAAAATATTAAACAAGATATTAATGGCTGTAGGTTTGATATAATAGCCAAAGATTACCAAATTAATGATATTTTTGCTAATTTTTATGGTCTTCATAATATCAGCAATGCTGCAGGAGCTATTGCTATTGCTAAATTTGCAGAAATTGATACGCTCATTATTAAAGATGCTTTAAAAACCTATCAAGGTGTGCAAAGAAGATTTACCAAGGTTGGTCAATATCGAGGAGTTATTATTATTGATGATTATGCCCACCATCCAACAGAAGTTTCTGCAACATTAGAAGCTGCAAGGCAAATTATAGGCGATAAAAATAAGATTGTTACCATATTTCAGCCTCATAAATATAGCAGAACTTTTGATTTTCTTGATGAATTTGCGAATTGTTTTAAGATATCTGACATCTTAATCATCGATGATATACATTCTATAGCTGGAGAGAGGACGGATTTAGTTAGTCAGGATATTTTAATTGATAAAATTAAAGAAGCGGGACAGGATACTGTTTTAAAATTAGAAAATAAAAGAGATCTGGCAAAGATTACCAAA
>JBLHPX010000101.1:0-4066 GCA_047624545.1 Ulvibacter sp. | reverse complement strand
ATGAATACGATCTAACGACAATCTTTATGCCATTTGAGGCCGCCCAAATTCATTTTAAACTTAGAAATTCAACATCTAATATCGAAATTCTTAGTAAGGATATCAATAATTTATCTGAATTAAAATACAATATTTACAAAATATTGGGAGAAGATTTAAACGGAGTCTATGTTCATGATTGGAAAGAATCTAATCGTTCATTTATCGACGCCCTAAAAATAGAAAGGACGGTTATGTTCCTCATTCTAACCTTGATAATTCTAGTTGCGGCTTTCAACATAATTTCCAGCCTAATAATGTTAGTAAATGATAAGAAAAAAAATATTGCCTGCCTTAGGGTAATGGGTATGCATAAATCTGGTATTATTAAAATCTTTTTAATTTCTGGTGGTGTCATAGGATTTTCTGGTACTTTGTTAGGATTAGCTATCGGCATATTATTTTCAGCCAATATCAATTCAATTAAAGACTGGATAGATAATATGACAGAAAGTACTCTGTTTGACCCAACTATTTATTTCTTATCAAACCTACCTTCTAAAATATTTATATCTGATGTCGCTTTAGTTACCTCTATGTCGATATTAATATCTTTCTTAGCAACTATCTATCCAGCATTGAAGGCTAGCAAAACTAATCCATCAGAAATTCTGAAATAGACTTGAAAATTATCTACCCAAGATATATCTTAATATAAGAATCTATTAAGAACTCGTAGTGATCATATTTTTTAGACATTTTATCTAAAATTTATTAATTTTTGGCACAATTTACAAATGTTCTGCTAAATACCAACAAACCTATTGCAAAATATTTTGCAATTAACATAACCCAACCTTTCTTATAATTTTAAATGAGCAATAGCGCAAAAATGGCCACCCTAATATTACCAGATAACAAAAAAGTAAACCTACCTTATAAAGAAGCTACGATTGGTCAAAATGTTATTGATATCTCCAACTTGTTAAAGGAGGCTAATATTTTTACTTTTGATCCAGGATTCATGTCAACCTCTTCTTGTGAATCAAAAATTACTTACATAGATGGTGAAAGGGGTATATTAAGACATAGAGGGTACTCAATAGAAGATCTAGCTGAAAAAAGTAACTATTTAGAGGTTTCTTATTTACTACTAAATGGCGACCTACCCACAAAGGAAGCATATAAGGAGTTTTCTAGCAAAATTATCAGTAATTCCAACATAGAGGAATCTTTTTACAAATTTTATGACTCATTATCAGATAATTTACACCCAATGGCCATCCTGTCGGCTTCTACAACATTAATTACAGGATTTTACCACAATTCCACAGAAAGCCTAACTGAGGAAGAAAGAAAAGAAATCTCTTATAAAATTATTGCCAAAGTCCCTACCCTAGCAGCCTTTGCTTATAAAAAATCTGTTGGAGAAGAATTTATCCAACCTAATCCTGAACTTGGATTTGTAGAAAACATTATCTATATGTTTTTTGGCAAAAAGGATCAAACTTACAAACCTAATCCAATCATGGCTGATGCTATGAATAAAATTCTTATATTACACGCCGATCATGAACAAAATGCATCAACCTCAACAGTTAGAATAGCAGGATCGTCTGGCACCAACCCTTTTGCAGCAATTAGTGCTGGTATATCGTCACTATGGGGGCCTTCTCATGGCGGAGCAAATGAGGCTGTAATAAACATGTTAGAGGAAATTGGTTCTGTAAAAAATATTCCAGAATTTATTGATAGAGCTAAGGATAAAAATGACCCCTTCAGATTAATGGGTTTTGGTCACAGAGTTTACAAAAACTATGATCCAAGAGCAAAAGTATTAAAAAAATCTTGTGATGAAATATTAAGAGAATTCCACGATGAAGATAATCAATTATTACAAATTGCCATTGAGTTAGAAAAAATTGCCCTCAATGATCCCTATTTTATCAAAAGAAAATTATTTCCTAATGTTGATTTCTATTCTGGCATAATTTACAAAGCAATGGGAATACCTAACAGCTTTTTTACTGTTATTTTTGCTATCTCCAGAGTATCCGGATGGGTTGCTCAACTAAATGAATCTGTTTCCGATAAATTCTTTAAAATATCAAGACCAAGACAATTATATACGGGAGAGGTTAAAAGAAACTACGACAATAAATGATTAAAAAGTCTGAATTAAGGCACGCAAAAAAAATTCAAGATAGCTCAAAAGATAAGGCCTATCTTAAAAAACCTCACAAATCATTAATACCAACCTTTTCGTATTACGACCCCTACACCATAATTACCAAAAATGGTGAATTAATGCAAACCGTTAAAATAACTGGCTTTAACAACGAGTTCGCCAATTCTGAATCAATAAATTTAAGAGATATCATCAGAAATGTTATTAGTGACAGAATAGATAGTAGCGAGTTTGCTATCTGGCTTCACACGATCAGAAAAAAGAAAAATATCTTACCTAAGGGGGAATACAGCAACTACGCTTCAAATTTAATAAACCAAGAATGGAACGAGGGTAATAACTGGTCAGATCAGTATATTAACGAACTCTACATGACAATCATTATATCTGGAGAATCTGCCTTTAAAAAAAACATGTTCTCTTTTTTTCAATCCTTCTCTAGCAGAGCAATGAGTAGAGCCCATAAATCTCATATAAAAATAAAATCCAAGAAGTTAAATGACGTTATAGAGAGTATATTGGAAGATATGAAAGATTTTGGAATTAGAAGACTCTGTATATACAAAAATAACGGCACCTACTATTCTGGTCAAATGTCCTTTCTATCAAAAATAGTCAATTTCATTGATGATAGGCACGAATTAAAAGTAAACTCGCTAGACGATGACTTAACTGATTGTAAACTAGCTTTTGGCAATAGAGAGATGGAAGTTATGATTAATGACAAGGATCATTTCGGTGCCATTTTCTCCGTTAAAGAGTATAATGAAGTATCTGTTAATTCGCTTGATAAATTTTTACAACTACCTCAAGAATTTATTATTACCCAATCCCTATGTTTTACTGATCGACATAATGCTCTAGAAAAAATTAATTATCAAAATTATGTTCTTGAAGTAAGTCAGGACGAAGATATCAAATATTTTTCCGGATTAAGTGACGAAATATTAAGCGACAATAGAAAAGAAACCGACTTCTCTGACCAACAAACAACCATCACCTTAATAAACGACACTAATAGAGGTCTAAAAAAAGACATCAAATCAGCGTTACATACATTACAAAAGTTAGGCCTCTCAATAATTCGTGAAGAACTATATTTAGAGCATTGCTTCTGGTCTCAAATACCGGGCAACTTTAAGCTATTATCACGAAAAAATGTTGTTAATTCATCAAAATTTGGTGGTTTTGCATCTCTACATAACTTCCCTGCGGGATCGATGAAAAATAATCATTGGGGAAATGCAATCACCATCTTTAGAACAATAGTTGGAACCCCTTATTTCTTTAATTTTCATCACAAAGATCGTGGTCATACAGTTATAGTAGGGCCTATAAATTCAGGTAAGGCAGCTATAATGAATTTTTTATTATCTGAGACAAAGAAAATTAATAATAGATTATTTTATTTTAACTCCCACTCAGCATCAGAAGTATTTATTAGATCTATTGGTGGTAATTATTTTTACCCAACAAATAACAAAAACAATCCTGAAGCTCTAAAAATAAATCCACTTAATTTAGAGGATAATGCAAATAATCAAGATTTTTTAGAAAGATGGTTTAATTATTTAATAAATTATGGCAGCAAAGTGCCAGATGAAGAGAGGGATCTTATCGAACCCATCATAAAACAAATATTTCAACAAAAAATTAAAAAACTATCCCTAGCATCTGATTTATTTAAGGATAAGGCGCCAAATATCTATAAAAAATTATCAATTTGGCATTCTGATGGTAAATATTCATTCATTTTTGATCATGAAGAAGAAAATGATATAAACACAAACCTTATTAATTCCATATCTTTTTCAAAAATTTTACAAAATAAGCCACTTCTAATTCCAATATTTAGCTATCTTTTGCATAAAATTGAAAATTCTTTAGAGGGCTCTCCAA
>JBLHPX010000100.1:0-4082 GCA_047624545.1 Ulvibacter sp. | reverse complement strand
AAATTTACTTTCTGAATCTCGCTATCGTTTTGAAAGAAGAATTGACATTAAGACAGCAAAAGTTGCTATTGAATTGGCTACTAGATTAATTTTAGAAATTTGTGGTGGTAAGGTTGGTAACACCATCGTATCTCAAAATAATTTACCAAAAGAGCAGAACATTGATTTTAATTTCAATAAAATAGAGCAAATTCTAGGCTTCAAGATAGAGGATAACAAGGTTGAAAATATTTTAAGGAGCTTAGATTTTGTCTTAGAAAAAAAGTTAGATAAGAATTATCAAATTACCATCCCAACTCACAGAAATGATATAAAAATAGATCAGGATTTGGTTGAAGAGATTGCCAGAATCAATGGTTATGATAATATTGTTTCTCATATCATTGACAAACCTCTTTTAGCAAGAAAAACTTCTAAAATTAACCAGATTAGAGATTTGTTGATAAATTCTAAAATGGACGAGATTATTAATTTTTCTTTTGTTAACTCTAATATTTCTAAGAATTTTTCTGATAATGACGATAATTTATTTTTAAATAATCCAATTTCAGAAGATTTAAATTATATGCGGCCAAATTTAGCAATTGGGTTGCTTGAATCTGTTGCAAAAAATAATGTTAGAGATTTTTTTGATCTATCATTTTTTGAAATTGGTAAAATTTTTCTTGGAACAAAGCCGGAACATCAAATTGATTCTGTTGCTGGGGTAAGGTTTGGCTTAGAGTCAATTAAGGATCATTTTGGGCAGAGTAGGGAGTTTGATATTTTTGATGTTAAGAAGGATCTTTTTGATATTCTGGAGATAATTGGTTTCAATTCAGATTCTTTTCAAGTCACCGAAGATTTGCCAAAATATTATCATCCTTACAAGTCTGGTGCGGTAAAATTAGGTAAAAATATCATCGGTTATTTTGGTGAAATACACCCTGTTATTTTAAATAAATTTTCTTTAAAGAAAAAAGTTAATATTTTTGAAATTTTCTTAGATAATTTACCTCAAAATAATAAAAAAAGAAAAAACAAAGCTTTGGAAATGTCTGATTTTCAGAGGGTAAAGAGGGATTTTGCATTTATTTTAGATAAGAATATTAAGGCGGGAGATATTTTAAGATCTATCTCTAAAATTGACAAAAATCTAATTTCTGATATCAATATTTTTGACCTCTATCAAGGCGATAAAATTGAAGAGGGTAAAAAATCAATTGCTTTTTCAGTTATTTTGTCTCCGAAAGACAAAACTTTGGAAAATGCTGAAATTGAAATTTTATCTGATAAAATTATTAATTCTGTGCAGAGTTTCGGCGGTATATTGCGGGATGGAGGAGGTAAGTTCTAGATTCTATTTGAGTAAAACAAACTCTGATATCGTTAGGTTGGTAAATTATTTAAGCCTAAATTACAAACCTTCTCTTTTAACCAAAGATATTAAGGGATGATATTTTGTTGCATTAAAATCTAGAACTTTGCGGATAATTACTTAAAAAAGCAGTAAACTAAAAAATTAATCATTTGAAAAAGATTGCCCTGAAACTAATTTAGAACTAGGAAGAATAGAAGAAGATAAATGCGTTAGTAGTCCAAAACGAGAGGATGTGTAATTATACCCTATTTATGGAAAAGTCTTGTTCTTTAAAAGAAAAATATTATAGTTTCTGTATCAAAGAAATTATTTATATATTTATAAAATTAATTATCTTCTTGTGAAGAAAATTAGAATAATTGCATGAAATATAGTTATGACAAAAATATCTCAGATATTCATTATATTGCTATCGTTATTTCTATCAAGTAACTCACATGCTTGCGACGACGCTAATAAAAAACCCAATATAGTTCAGAATAATACTTATCCAAAACATTGGGGAGAGCCTCCTGAAATTCAAACCATGGATTATGTTCAATTTCCATTAGATTATGGTTATGGATCATCAACGAAGAAAAATTGGATAGCTGAAAATATTACTAAAGATTATCTGTCAATTAATAATCAATAAATCTAAAAATTACGAGCCTATTATAAAAACCAATGGCATTCGTTTAAGCCCCATAACCAGGAATATTTTTATTTAACCTCCAGTGATTAATTGGTTGATAAGAATTCTTCTATATCTTCTATTAGGCATTACCCTTTGCTTTACTCTAGCAATAGAGCTTAATATCGCTGTAATCTTTTTTAAAAAATAACTCAATTTGGCGAATAATAGTTCAAGTGTTTGCGATTATGCACAACGTTGCGAAACTTGACACTAAGGTCTCTGAGAAATTTTTTTAAATGAAAATTGACTTTTTAATTCTCTACACATCTTTTTGAACGAGAATTGTCATTAGATAAGGTAATATTATCTAAAATCTCTTGATGAACCTTATCTTGAGATCTATTGCCGTCAATTATTTTGATTCTATTGGGATTATTTCTTGCAATACGCAAAAACCCCTGTCTAATTCTTTGGTGAAATTCAACGCCCATTTTATCAAACTTGTTGATGTCATTCCTGGATTCTAGTCTTTTCATGGCTTTATCAACGTCGGTATCTATTAGAAAAGTAATATCTGGGGCAAAATTCTTTAAAATTTGCCCATGTATTTCGGCAATTAAATCTAGATTAGTGCCACGACCAAAACCTTGATAAGCAAAGGTAGAGTCAAAAAAACGATCAGAAATTACTTTTTTACCACTTTTCAAAGAGGGGATAATTAATTTTTTAACATGATCCTTTCTTGCGGCATAATTAAGCAAAATTTCTGTTTTGGAGCAAATTTTTCCAAATTCTTCACTAAGCAATAATTCACGAATTTTTTCTGCCAATGCTGTTCCACCAGGTTCGCGAGTTAAAATAGAGTCAATATTATTTTTTAAAAAATAATCATTAAGCATTTTAACCTGAGTTGATTTGCCAGAACCTTCAATTCCTTCAAAAGTAATAAAATTATACATGTTGTTGATATTAAGATTAATGACTTGATTTGCAATCAGGTAATTATAAAATATTATTTTTAGATTTCAAACTAACTATCGAAGATGATACCAATTCCCACCTTTAAAACAGTTTTTTTCAAAATATTTTTATTTATAAATTATTAAAAAACGACTGTCACATGTTAATAGGGTGTAAGGCTTTTTGATGATTTAGGGGTAAAAAGATAAAGAAAAAATCTGCTTTAACTTGTGTATTTTAAAGGTGGAAATTGGTATAATACCTATTTCTATATTTATACACTCATATATGTAGAGATGGGAATTGGTATAATATCAAGCTCCGAAGTAAGAATAAAAATATGACAACTTTAGAAATTAGAAATTTTCCAGATCCAATATTAAGACAAGTCTCAAAAGAAGTTGACTATGTTAGTGATGAAATTAGAAAGTTAATGGATGACATGATGGAAACCATGTATATCAATAGTGGGGTTGGCTTGGCCGCCGTACAAATTGGCGTATTAAAGAGAATTTTAGTAATGGATACTTTGTGGGATTCAAAAAGATATAAAAATAAACAGAGCGAGGTTGGTGAACAGGATGGAAAGATTTTCATGGTTAATCCTAAAATAATTAAATCATCCAAGGAATTATCAGTCTATAAGGAGGGTTGCTTGTCGTTTCCTGGATTAGAGTCGTCAGTTGAAAGGCCGGGTTCTGTTGAAATTGAATATTTAGACTATTATAATAAAAAACAAATCCTTAAAACTGAAAATAGCCTTCTTGCTGTTTGTGTGCAGCATGAAATTGACCATTTAAATGGCATAACTTTTATAGATAAAATATCTAAATTAAAAAGGGATATGATTCTTAAAAAAATTAAAAAACAAAATGCCAAATTTTAAGTATAAAGCGGTTAATGACGAGGGTAAGTACGTTAAGGGGAAAATTAATGCTGATAATCACCTCAATTTAGAGTCAGTTTTAAGTGAGTATGGTTTGGATTTAATATCTTATGGGGAAGAAAAAAATCACTTATCTGGTCTATTCGTTGCTAAAATTAAGACGAGGGATATGATTACCATGCTCTTACATTTAGAGCAGCTCGATAGAGCTGGTGTTTCAATTATTGATTCCCTAGGAGATGTAATTAAGTCTACCACAA
>JBLHPX010000099.1:0-4097 GCA_047624545.1 Ulvibacter sp. | reverse complement strand
TGCCTTAGCAATTATTGGCTTTATCGGCTTTCCACTTGCGGCCTACCCTCTTTACAAGATTGGTAAAAAATTAAGACATTTATCATTTGGCGACCAGGTGATCGCACAAAAATTTCTATCTCAAATGGATGATTCTTTGCAATATGGTAAGCTAGTTAAATCCTATAATTGTGAAAAATTTGAAGTAACAAGGATGGGGGAAATAATTGATCACATGACAAAGCTTGGCAGAAAAATTGCCAGATTGTCATCTATTTCATCTCCTATGGTAGAAATGCTGTCTTCAGTTGGCATAGGTTGTGTTATATGGTATGGTGGCTACCAAGTTATTGCTGGAGAGACAACGGCAGGTGCTTTTATGTCATTTTTTGCCGCCATGATGATGGCTTACAAACCCCTAAAATCAGTTTCCGGAATGAATGCGGGAATTCAATTGGGACTGGGCGCTACTGAGAGATATTTTAGCACTATTGACCAAAAACCAAAAATTAAAAACAAAAAGAATGCTAAGGAAATAGGTATAATTAAGGGTAAAATTAATTTTAATAAAGTCTATTTCAATTATATTGAAGATAAAATTGCCTTAAATGGCATTAACTTAAAAATTGAACAGGGAAAGGTAACTGCTTTGGTTGGACCTTCTGGAGGCGGAAAATCAACGATCATGAGTATGATCCTGAGGTTTTATGATCCAAAAAAAGGAGATATAAATCTTGATGGTCACAATTTAAAAGATCTTACTTTAGATTCATTAAGGGGGTCTATGTCTGTCGTTAATCAGGAAGTTATGCTCTTTGATGACACAATATTAGAAAATATTCGATATGGTAAAGAAGATGCTACGGAAAAACAAATAATGGCGGCGGCAAAGATGGCGGAGGCAGATGAATTTATTCAAGATTTATCGCAACAATATAATACGCAAATTGGACAAAATGGAGTAGTTTTGTCTGGAGGGCAGAGGCAGAGAATTGCAATTGCTAGGGCAATTCTATATAATGCGCCAATCTTACTGCTTGATGAGGCAACTTCAGCTCTTGATCCAATTTCAGAAAATCTTATTAAAAATGCTCTAAATAAATTAATGAAAGGCAAAACTACTGTCGTGATAGCTCATAGATTATCCACTATTATGCATGCTGATAAAATATGTGTAGTTATGAATGGTCAAATCGTTGAAGAAGGAAATCATAAGGAGTTATTAAAATTAGATGGCGAATATTCTAATTTATATAATAAACAATTTGAGTTATTGGAAGAGGAAAAGAATGACTGATTTTACTTTTACTAGAGAGTTCTATAATATAGATTTTGATAATTTTAATCAAAATTTCTTTAATAATTTGCAGCAGGAAGTTATTTCTGAAAATTTTGGCAAGGGAATTTTTGATTTAAAAAATAGATATAAATCCTACCTCGATAAATCTTTAGAAATTTCATCCGAAATTAAGCAAAAATATAAAAATCTAGTAATTTGTGGCATGGGTGGCTCTTCTCTTGGAGCTAAAGCCTTGTGTAGTAATAATTTTTATGACAGTTATCACCACAAACTGCAAAATAAAATCTATTTTATCGATAATATCCACTATCACAATCTCTGTGAATTTTTAAAAATTCTAAATTTTAATGAAACTGCCTTTCTATTCATTTCAAAATCTGGAGGAACAATAGAGACAATTTGCCAAACCTTATTTATTACCGATTATTATAAGGATGAGTTGGTAAATAATAATTCTCAGAATCTTTATTTTTTAACTGAGGATAGAGAAAAAAATAACCCTCTATATAAAATTGCTAAAAAGCATAAAAGAGAAATTATAGAGCATGATAAGGATATTGGAGGTAGGTATTCCTGTTTTACACCAGTAGCTTTAATTCCTGCTGCATTTTATGATATTGATATTAAAAAATACCTAGATGGCGCCTTGAATATGATAGATTCCTTTATCAAAAAAAGTGACAAAATATTTGCGGAGGGAGTTTATTTTTTGCAAGAATGTCAAAAAAATGATTTAAATATTCAAGTCTCAATGCCATATTTAAGTCGTCTGTATCATTTTAATTATTGGTATAATCAACTTCTGGCAGAGTCTGTTGGTAAAAATGGCCTTGGAATAACTCCATTAAAAGCTATTGGTAGTGTTGATCAACATAGTGTTTTGCAATTATTTTTAGATGGGCCAAAAGATAAATTTTTTACCTTCCTGACAAGTGATCATCAAAAGAAAGGTAATAAAATTTTAGTACCAGATTATTTACAAGATGATTTGCAATATCTAAATAATAGTAAATTAGGAGATATAATTTATGCTAATCAAGAATCTACAATTAAGAGTATTAAAAGTAAGAATCACATTACTAGGAGATTTAATTTTAATGATTTAGACGAGACTGGTTTTGGAGAAATTATGATGTATTTTATGTTGGAAACTATATTTTATGCCAAAATATTAGGAGTTAGCCCTTTTGGCCAGCCAGCAGTTGAGGAGGGAAAGATTTTTGCAAAAGAAATGTTAATTAACGGTTAGAATTCTACAAAAAATTGGTGATTTCTGAAATTATATTGGTAAATTTTTCAGGATCTACTGTGTGATTGTAACAAATAAAAGATAAAAAAATGAAAGGAATAGTATTAGCAGGAGGTAGTGGCACCAGATTAGCGCCAATAACAAACTCAATCAGCAAGCAATTGTTACCAGTTTACGATAAGCCAATGATTTACTATCCATTATCCAATTTAATGAATATTGGGATTAAGGATATCATGATCATTAGTACAGAAGAAGATTTGCCAAGAATAGAAAATTTACTTGGCGATGGTAAAAATCTTGGAATCAATATTTCATATAAAGTTCAGCCATCTCCAGACGGTATTGCTCAGGCTTTTATTTTAGCTGAAGAATTTATAGGAAATGACTCTGTTAGTCTAATTTTGGGAGATAATATTTTTTATGGTAGCGAGGTTAGTGGCGTTGAGGTTGCGCAAAATTTTAAAGAAGCTGTAGGATTAAAAGATGGTGCCTATGTCATTTCTTATCGCGTTAGCGATCCTGAGAGGTATGGCGTTGTAGAGTTGGATAGCAACAACAAAGCCTTGGCAATTGAAGAAAAACCAAAAAACCCCAAATCTGATTTTGCAGTCACTGGCTGGTATTTCTATGATAATGATGTTATTAAGATTGCTAAAAATATTAAGCCATCAGATCGCGGAGAATTGGAAATTACTGATGTTAATAATGAATATCTTAAAAGAAAAACATTATCAGTATTAAGAATGAATCGTGGATTTGCTTGGCTTGATGCTGGAACGCATGATTCCTTATATAAATCTGCTCAATTTATTGAGGTTGTTGAAAATAGACAGGCGATTAAAATTGGATGTATTGAGGAGGTGGCATTTAATAGGGGCTATATTAACAAGAATCAGTTACAGAAACTTGCCGATAAATTTAAAATTGGCAATAGTTATGGTGATTATTTAAGAAAAATTATTAAATATGCAAATTGAAGATACTCCTATTGAAGGTTTGAAGATAATTAGATTGAATCTTTATGGTGATGATAGGGGTTTTTTTGTAGAAAAATTTAAATTATCAAAACTTAAAGAATTTAATTTACCAACCGATTTTGTTCAGGACAATCATTCAAAATCTGCTCCAAATGTTATTCGTGGTCTGCATTATCAATTTAATCCAGAGCAAGGTAAATTAGTTGGCTGCATTTCCGGTAAAATATTTGATGTGGCAGTGGACATCAGAAAAGATTCGCCGACTCTTGGTAAATCCTTTAGTATGACTTTAGATCAGGAAACATTATTTTGGATTCCAGCAGGGTTTGCTCATGGATTTTGCGCTATGGGAGGTAACTCGGCTGATTTATATTATAAAATTACTGGTGGAGAATATAACTCCTCTGGTGAGGGAGGAATAATGTGGAATGATCCTGATTTAAATATTGACTGGAAAATAAAAAATCCAATAATCTCTGAAAGAGACAGGACTCAATTGAGTTTTAAAGAATATTTAAAAGATCCAAAATTTTAACATCTTCGTCATGATTAAAAAAGATATTAGATGGCAACAAAGATTCAGTAATTA
>JBLHPX010000098.1:0-4123 GCA_047624545.1 Ulvibacter sp. | reverse complement strand
ATTAATGGGTCAAAACAATCTTTGATTGCTTTGATAAGGAAATATATTAAGCATACATAAAAATTAATATGTAGTTAAACTTTGTTATTGGTATAATAATGTTAATTATGAATTTCAAGATAACTCCATTTTACAGGAGTTACTTGAGTATAATTTTTTAAAATATAAATTAACTATCCATTATTAGCTTTCTTATCGTCATCACCCTCATTTACCTCTTCATATTCAGCTTCGACGACATCATCATTACTACTCTTCTCAGAACCTTCTTCAGCTCCAGAAGGGTCAGTGGCACCAGACGACTCTTGTTGCTCCTTGTAAATAGCTTCGCCCAACTTCATAGAGGATTGAGTTAGCTCGTCAGTTTTTGATTTAATCTCATCGGCTTTAGAATCTTCTTTGGTAATAAAATCCTTAAGATCTTTGATCTTATCTTCAATGTCAGACTTTATAGATTCATCAATTTTATCCTTATGCTCTTCGAGACTTTTTTCAGTAGAATAAATTAAACTATCAGCATTATTTTTAGCTTCAATTAATTCCTTCTTCTCCTTATCAGCCTCACTATTAGATTCAGCATCCTTTATCATTTTTTCAACCTCTTCATCAGATAGACCTCCAGAAGATTGAATTTTAACGCTATGCTCTTTACCGGTCGCCTTATCTTTAGCAGATACATTTACCACGCCATTAGCGTCAATATCAAAAGTAACCTCGATTTGCGGCATACCTCTTGGAGCGGGAGCAATACCCTCGAGATTAAACTCGCCAAGCAATTTATTGTGCGCAGATAATTCTCTCTCACCTTGAGCAACTTTAATAGTTACTGCCGTTTGATTATCAGCATAAGTAGAAAAAACCTGACTCTTATTAGTTGGAATAGTTGTATTTCTGTCAATTAATCTAGTAAATACACCGCCAGCAGTTTCAATACCAAGAGACAATGGAGTGACGTCGAGAAGAAGAACGTCCTTAACATCTCCCTGTAAAACACCAGCTTGAATAGCGGCACCAAGAGCAACAACCTCATCTGGATTCACACTCTTATTTGGCTCTTTTCCAAAAAACTTTTTAACCACTTCGATAACTTTTGGCATTCTGGTCATACCTCCAACCAAAACGATTTCATCGATATCTTTCGCCTCTAAATTAGCATCTTTCAAAGCTTTTTTACAGGGTTCCATTGTGCGATCCAAAAGATCATCAACTAATTTTTCTAATTTTGCCCTAGTTAATTTGATGTTTAGATGTTTTGGACCAGAAGCATCGGCAGTAATGTAAGGTAAATTAATTTCAGTTTCTGTGGTTGAAGAAAGTTCAATTTTTGCCTTTTCAGCAGCCTCTTTTAACCTCTGAAGAGCTGAAGGATCTTTTGATAAATCAACTGAACAATCTTTTTTAAATTCTTCTTGCAAAAATTCTAAAATTCTCATATCAAAATCTTCACCACCAAGAAAAGTGTCGCCATTAGTTGATTTTACTTCGAATACACCATCACCAATCTCAAGGATCGAAACGTCAAATGTACCACCACCAAGATCATAAACCGCAATAGTTTGACCCTCCTTCTTATCAAGACCGTAAGCAAGTGCAGCGGCAGTTGGCTCGTTAATGATTCTCTTTACGTCAAGTCCTGCGATTTTACCAGCATCTTTTGTTGCCTGTCTTTGAGAGTCGTTAAAATATGCAGGAACCGTAATTACAGCCTCCGTTACCTCCTCACCAAGATATTTTTCAGCAGATTCCTTCATTTTTGTTAAAGTTACGGCAGAAATTTGACTTGGAGAATATTTTTCACCCTTAACTTCTACCCAAGCATCACCGTTGCTAGATTTAACAATTTTATATGGTACTAATTCTTGATCTTGTTGAGTCTTTGGATCTTTAAAACGACGACCAATTAATCTCTTAATACCAAAAATTGTATTTTCTGGATTAGTTACAGCTTGTCTTTTTGCCGGATCACCAACAATTCTTTCGTCAGAAGCTTTAATAAAACCAACAATTGAAGGTGTAGTCCTATTACCCTCTATATTTTCAATAACTTTTGCCTCAGAACCCTCCATAATTGCTACACAAGAATTTGTAGTTCCCAAATCAATACCTATTATTTTTCCCATTTTAAAAAATTAAATAAATTAAAAACGTTATTCATATTCATTTTATCAAGTAATTAAATACCTTAAAAAAATCAAATAACTTACCAATATACTATCTATATAGTTACTTTTTAAAAAATAACAAGGGATAAAGCAATTAAAATCTTAGCTTACACCAAAATTCACCTTAAAATAAGCAATATATCAAAATATTTCTTACCTAACATTTGCAAAAAATTACTGGAATATGTCAATATTGTGCCAGCAAACTCTACTTAAGTATCGGAAACATTATTACCACTAACTTTATAATCATCTACCAATATAGAATCATATAAAGCGCTCTCACTCTCCTTCAGCATATCAAACTCATATTGGGAAATAATATTGTTACGTAAGGCGTCATCAAGTAATAATTTTATTGGTTTTTTTGGCAACTTCTTATTCTTAATAGATAGCTTAATTCTATCTCTAGATTTAAGAGTTTTTTCATATAAAGATACGGCATTTTCCAACCTACCTAAAACCTCACCCTTATCTTCTGGTAAGTAAATCCCTGACGTTAATTTATCTTTTAAAGATCCAGATTTACAATATTGCTCAACAATAGAACTTTCATCTACATCCTTTGAGCCAAAAGAAAATGGATTCACCTTAAATAGCAAAGAAAATGGCGCAATAATTATTTTTAATAGTGGGTTTGTAAATAAATTTTTAAATATACCGCTAAAAGCATGATCTATATTCAATAAGAGATCATCCAAAATATATCTTACAAATTTTTCCTCCTTAAAATTTCTACCATCAGACCTGTATTTCTTTAAAACACAGACAGAAAGATACATATATGATAAAATATCGCCAAATCTAGAGTTTATTTTTTCCTCTCTTTTGATGTTGCCACCAAATCTTATAATAGCCAAATCAGCAAAATAAGCAAAAGAAGCGGAGGCCCAAGCTAACTTTCTCTCATATCTAGCAGTAAGACCAAACATTCTGCTCGGAATATGACAATATCCACGAGTTAGTGATAACAATATCATTCTCACCTTATTACGGATGATGTAACCAAAATGAGCAGATAAGTATAAATCAAAACCTCTTAGATCATTATTTTGCAAAGCCTCATTCTCACGATAAAGATATGGATGACACATAATAGCACCCTGCCCAAACTGAATTAAACTACGAGTAATTATATTGGATCCCTCAACAGTTACTCCGATTGGCGCAGAAAAATAGGCATTAGCAAGTAAGTTTCGTTTACCCCTAATAATACCAGCTCCAGCCGCAATATCCATTGCATCCTTAGTGATGTCACGAAACATTTCTGTTGCATGATATTTAGCAATAGCAGTAACAACAGCTGGCTTAGCTCCAGAATCGACCGCTCCAGCAGTAAAGCATCTAAGAGCATCTAATGTATAGGTTTTAGCAAATATTCGAGCCAAAACTTTTTCAATTGATCCAAACTTTACTATAGGCAAGCCAAATTGATGTCTAATAAAGGCATAATTAGCAATATACCTGGAAATCACTTTTGCACCACCAGAGCTAGTAGAAGGAAGTGATATTCCGCGACCAGCAGCTAGAGACTCCATTAACATTTCCCAACCCTTTTCAACGCCATCCATACCTCCAATTATAGCGTCAAGAGCAACTATAACATTCTTACCATCAAGTGGAGAGTTAATAAAGGGTGTAGCCAATGGGTCGTGCCTTCTACCCTGAATAACACCTTCAGTTTTGTGGGGTATTAAGGCGCAATTAATACCAAGATCTTCACCTCTACCTAGTAAATTATCAGGATCTTTTAATTTGAAAGCAAGGCCGATAACTGTTGCTACAGCACCGAGAGTAATATATCTCTTACTCCAGTTTAATCTAATTTTAATAGCATCATCCGAATCTTTAAATAGAACCCCGAAAGAAGAGATAGATGCTGCATCACTACCAGCATTTGCTTCGGTCAAGGCAAAACAAGGAATATCAACTCCAGAAGCTAGCCTAGGTAAGTAATATTC